>CAZUGK010000001.1:0-10934 GCA_964619815.1 uncultured Clostridiaceae bacterium
TGTCGATGGTACTTGGACCGCAGGGTCCTGGGAGAGTAGATCGCCGCCGGGTAAACAAAAAAGCAACGGTTATCACTGTTGCTTTTTTAATTTACCCGTTGGCAACGAACCTCCGGTTCGTTGATGCGATAATTGTAAGGTATGTTTTCTACGTAGCTATGCTTATGGGCAGCTCATGTAGAAAACTTGATCGCCGCCGGGTAAACAAAAAAACAACAGTTTAGCATTACTGTTGTTTTTCGATTTATACTTATTTTCCTATAAGATATTTTGTATATGGTGAATCTATCGGAAGTATTATAGTAGTTTTGCCCTTCAAGGTCTTTTTGTAGGATTCGAGAGTTCTAGTGAATTTATAGAATTCAGGATCCTGGTTATAGCTTGTTGCATATATTCTTGCTGCTTCGGCATCTGCCTTGCCCTTGATTTCTTCTGAGGCGGCGTAAGCCTGTGATATGAGTATTTTCGCCTGCTTGTCAGCTTCTGCTTTTATTTGGGAAGCTTCATTCTCAGCAGTTGATACATATTGCTTAGCTATTTTTTCTCGCTCTGACTTTATTTTGTCATAAGCCGCTGCTTCATCGTCTGCAGTCAGGTCAATCTGCATAAGCTGTACATCTATTATCTTCATGCCCGTGCTTTCTAATTCTTTGATTACTTCTGCAGTTATGGCTTCGTTATAATCCTTGCCTGCGGAAGCACCCTTAATAATTTCATCATAAGACAGCTCACTGTACTTTTGACGCACTGCCGAATAGACTGCACTCTCAATTAAGACCTCAGCACTGCTGATAGTTTCAACATTACTTATGAAGCTGTAGGGTTCAGAAATTCTCCATAATGCGTAATTCATTACGATAACATTCTTTTTATCCTTTGATAATACCTTTATTGGCTGAACCTCATAATTATTTAGCTTTTTAGTCAGAGAGTCGGTATTCTGCAATAGAGGAAGCTTGAAATAAAGCCCCGGTTTGTCAATTATTTTCTCAACTCTGCCAAACTGCTTGATAACAACCAGCTCATCCTCTTGAACGACAAGTGTATTGGAAATAGCGATAACTACAAAAAGTATCAATAAGAAAATTATTAGCAATTTTTTCATAAGCAGATCCAAGAATACGTTTTTATTCTTATGGTTCAAGTTATTGGAGGCATTCATTATTCTTCACCTCCAAGCTCTTTTATCGGAATATATTTGACAGTTCCGTTACGATCATCCATTATGTATATGTTACTGCCCGGAAGTACTTCCTCAAGTGTTTCTATAAGAAGTCTGGTTTTGGTAACGTCCTTGCTCAGCTTATACTGTTCATACAGCTTGTCAAATCTTACAGTTTCCGCCTTTGCTTTGTTAAGCTTTTCTTCTGAATACGCTTCGGCTTCTATCGACATTTTCCTGGACTCGCTTTCAGCTGCAGCAAGCTTTTGGTTTTTATATTCCTCAGCCTTTGAAATCAATGTATTTCTTTGTGCTATTGCATCAGCAACATTATCAAAGGATTTTTGAACCTGTGCCGGCGGATGTGCTTCCTGGATCTTAACGTCCAGAACCTGTATTCCGATATCATATTTTGAAATCAGCTTTTCGATAGATTCCTTGGTTTTTATCTGTGCATCTATTTTTCCACTGCCCAGCACTGAGTCAATAGTAGAGTTTCCAATAACAGATCTTAACGAAGCGATTATAGAATTCTCAAGTATTACATCGGGATTCTTTGAGTTTATCAAGTATGCTTTGGGATCTGAGACCTTCCACTCAACAAGCATATTCACCCATAGAATATTGCCATCATTTGTTATAAGTGCAGAGTCAGTTTGTGCATTGTCATCCTTTTGCTTTTTAGCTTCGTTTATGCCTATTTCAATAACATTTGGCTTGCTGATATTTATGGCATCTGCCTGCTGAACAGGATAAGGCAGCTTGAAATGTATTCCCGGCTGCGTAATCTCGGTAATTCTTCCGAACGTGCGCAGAATCCCCACCTCGCCCTCCTTTACAGTATAAACAGATGTAAAAATACAAAAAACAAATATGATAGCTAAGAATATTGTTATAAGTCTTGATATACTGAATACTTCGGTCAATATTACATCACGTTTCATGGTTTCACCCCTTTGTACGGTGTTAGGATTATTTTGATTATAGACAAAATGCTTAACCTTCAACTAACATTATCTCAGAAAAACAAAATAAATTCAATTCACTACAAATATTGAGCGCACAATTGTGCGAATTCAATCACAATTAAAGTAATGTTTTTACTAAATCTGAACAGTTAATCTAAATGCTATTTCACAAAAACATTTAACTATGCAATACAATGATTATATTGTATGTAATTATATGATAAAATATCTTATGTGGAAGTTTGGTAAGGCGGCTTCAAATGAACAAGCGAGGTGAACATATGGACAATACGACAGGAATTAAAAAAACATTATTGAACAGGTTGGAAAATCTTAAGGATTTAACTGTTGAAAAGTACCAGCTGGTTTCGGAGGAAATAATAGCAGAAATCTGTGACATTACGGAGGAAGCCGGCAAGGAAATTGCAGTATACATAGACAGGAAGGGCACAGTGCTTGATGTAAGCATTGGGGATGAGAATACCGTAAGCTTGAAGGATTTCAATGTGAGAAGATCGGAGGAAAGCCTGAGCGGCATAAGATGCGTGCATACACATCCGAACGGTTCTGGAAGGCTTTCGGATGTGGACCTCTCCGCACTGAAAAGGATGAGGTTTGACATAATGGCTGCAGTAGGAGTTTCTGATGGGAAAATGACTAATGGAAGCATTGCTTTTCTTGGGGTTGACAGTGAAAAGCAGCTTCAGGCTGTTGTCATGGGTCCATACAGTCCGGAACGACTTATGAAGGTAAATATTCTTGATATAATAAATGAAGCAGAAGCAGGTATTAAGGATATAAGAAAGGCAAGCAAAGAGGTTAACAATGATACAGAGCGGGCGGTGCTTGTGGGGGTCGAAAATGAGGAAGTCCTGGATGAACTTAGGGAGCTTTTGAAAACTGCAGGTGGCCATGAAGTGGGCAGAATGGTTCAGAGCAGGGATAAAAAGGACACTGCTTTTTTCATTGGAAAAGGAAAGCTTAAGGAGCTTATGCTGTTGAGTCAGGCAGTAGAAGCGAACCTTGTAGTTTTTGATGAGGAGCTTTCAGGAGCCCAGATAAGAAACCTTGAAGAAGCGTTGGGACTTAAAGTGATAGATAGGACTCAGCTTATACTGGACATTTTCGCACAGCGGGCAAGGTCCAGGGAAGGTAAGCTTCAAGTAGAGCTGGCACAGCTTAAGTATATGATGCCCCGACTAATAGGCATGGGTCAGCAGATGTCAAGGACGGGCGGCGGTATAGGCACAAGAGGACCTGGGGAAAAGAAGCTGGAGGTCGACAGAAGAAGGATAAGGGATAGGCTCAATGATTTGGAAAACGAGTTGAAGGAGGTAAAGAAGCACAGGGACCTGCAGAGGGAAGGAAGAGTGTCCAGGAAGGTTTTCCAGGTATGTCTTGTAGGCTATACAAATGCAGGGAAATCAACACTGCTTAACAATCTTGCAGATGCTGACATATATGCAAAGGACCAGTTGTTTGCTACCCTTGATCCAACTACAAGAAAGGTTATGCTGAGTAATGGCAAGGAAGTGCTGGTAACTGATACTGTTGGCTTCATAAGGAAACTGCCTCATGATTTGGTTGAAGCCTTCAAGTCAACTCTGGAAGAAGTGCTGTATGCAGACCTTTTGATACATGTGGTTGATGGAAGCAATCAGGACTACGAAAACCAGATAAGAGTGGTTATGGATGTGCTTGCAGAGCTGGGCGCAGATGATAAAAATATAATTATGGCAATAAACAAAATAGATAAGTGTCCGGGAAAATTTACCGCAGCAGAGTACAGGGATATGGAAAATGCCGTTCATATTTCAGCCTCAGAGGGGATAGGGCTGCCGCAGCTGCTCGCTCTAATTGAGAAGTATGCTGCTCTGCAGTCAAAGACTGTAGAGCTTCTGATTCCCTATGCAGATGGCGGTATTGTTTCTACAATATATGGCAGTGCCAATGAGGTAATAGAGGAACAATACAGGGAAGATGGGATTTATATAAAGGCTGATGTTGATGAAATCAGTTATGGGAGATTAAGCAAATACATAATGGTGTAAAACAGGGGCCTTATGTATAACTCAATATTCTGGAGGTATTAAATTGAAAAGCAACAAACTAGGTTACTTGTATGTCTTTCTAGCTGCATTCTTTTTTGCATTGATTGCAGTTATTGGAAAGACCGCTATAAACAGTGGGATAGCTGTGTATGATTTGCTTATTCTACAGCATGGACTGGCGTTTATTATATTATTTATATATTTTGCATCAACTGATATTAAAAAACTGCATCTTGATTCTGACCAGTTAAAATCCATACTGCTGCAGGGCTTGATAGGCAGTTCATTGACAAATATATTTTTCTATATGGCCTTGGAAAGGATGAACGCAGGCATAGCATCCATGTTCTTATTTACTCATCCTGTCCTGGTAAGCGTATATTTTTTGGCAACTAAAACAAAAAAAATAACAGCAGCTAGTAATTTTGCATTAGCTTTTGCTATAGTAGGCAGCGTTTTGGTAATGAATGTATTTAATCCAGAACTTATGAAGATTCCGCTTTTAGGGATAGTTTTTGGAATTGGAGCAAGTGCCACTTATGCATTTTATAACATATATGCTGATGTTAAACTGAAAAATACTGATCCCTTGGTCATTACCTTTTATACGGCACTTATTAATTGTGCTGTTGCAATTATAATAAATCCAGGTTTCTTCAAATTGAACTTTGAAATTAATAGACAACTTATAGCTTATGTAATAGAGCTGGCAGTTATATCAGGAATATTGCCGGTAGTATTTCTATACAAAGGAATCAACCTCGTCGGAGCAGCCAAGGCCAGTATAGTTGCAACGGCAGAATTGCCTGCCACATTAGTAATTTCATACTTATTTTTGGGGGAAACCATGGGCTATATACAGCTGCTTGGAATTTTGCTTATCATAGCATCAATAGTAATATTGCAGAATGAAAGTCAGCTGGAAAGGTATTTCAAGACGTTTAGTAACAAAGCATAGAAACCATCAATGGATGAAAACAAGCTGCGCATGGTTTTTCCGTTATGAGGCTTTAACAAGGCATATCGGGAAAACCATGTTATGGAATATAACGGTTTATCTCGCTGTAAATCTTATAAATTTTTATTGCAATGGAAAGATTCTCAAAGAATTTCAGATTCTTGTTCTGCATGTTCAATACTTCCTTTATTTTACCTATCCTATACCTTACAGTGTTTTCATGCAAAAACATGCTATTCGCAGTATTCCTGTAATCGCCGTCGTTTTCAACGAAGTATATGGCCGTTTCTAAAAGGTTCTTATTATAGCTTTTATCATATTCCAGAATAGGGAGTATTATTTCATCATGAAATTCCTTCATTTCAGGCTTATTTTTCAGCGGCAGCAAGAGCTTGTATATGCCAAGGCCTTTGTAATATACTATGCTGTTGTTGCAGCTTTCCTGTGACTCACATGAAGCCATAGCTTCCATGATGCATTTATTCAGGTGACCGAGTTGGATGTGAATATTACTTATACCGATCATGTAATTTCTGCATAATTGTTTAATTTGCTCAACCACATAATCTATTTTAACGTTTATATTATTCTTCAGTATTTTATCATAGGTGATGATAATTAAAATGTTATTCTTGTATTTGAAGCAGTACCATTCCGGAGTGCTGTTTATCCGGGTTTTTAGCACTTCAAACCCATGGCTTTCCATACCTGGGCATTTACAGTTCAGGACTACAGCATACCTTTTAAAGTTCTCATTCAAAGTGAGGGCCTCTTTTACTACTTCCTCGCTATTGTCTCCCAGTTCCAGCAAGTTGTTGATTTTCATCTCCAGAATAATATTGTCCTTTTCTTGCAGCATGATTTCCATGATGTCTTTTATTATATCCGCATAGGGTACATCCTTGTCAATAAAGATTATTGGATATGAGTTTTCATTTGCATAATCCAATATTGACTGTGGAAGAATGCTGACAAATTCATCAATAATGCATAAACCACTGGATTTAGCGTAAATAAAGTATTCTATTATTTCTTGCACTCTTTCCGGACTATCCTTAAAAGCAAACAAGCTGCTTACAAAAAAGTCTCCTTGCAAAATAATATTTTTATCAATAACATCCGGGCTTATAGGAGAATCGACAAAACTGACCCTTGTAATTATACGATCAAGTCCGGATTTCCCGGTGACAACTTTCGCGCTTTTCATAACATTTAATTGCATAGCTTGTTCAACCGTAATAGACATGGGAAACCTCCTTTATTTACATTAAATTAACATAATATAATTCTGCATTATTCCTATTACACAATTATAATGTAAAATTACAAAAATTGCAGCAAAAATTAGTGATAATTACAAATACAAATCAACCAGGATGTATTAAAATAAAATAAACTTACAAAGCGGACTATTAGCTCTTAACAGTAATTAAGTTGTAGAAATGAAGTTTACCATGATATTTCTGAATTTCTCGACCAATCGATCTATTTTTCACTTTACATTCACTTTTCTTTGAACGGTCGGGGAGATATGGTAAGTTTTCATTTTGAGAATAAGTGAAAAATATGGGGGTGAAAGAATGAAAAAGAGTTATTACTCAAAGAAAGTCGTCAGCTTACTAGTAATGGTAATGTTAATGACATCATTCCTGTCAGGCTGTGGAGGAAGCGGCGGAACTAGCGCAGAGGGTAAAGAGATGCCGGAGATTGCCTACTACTCTTATTACTCAGAGCCGGTTTTGGATTGGGACCCTAGTGTAGAAGCATCAAACGGATACATAGTTATGAATAATACCTATGAAACACTTCTCAGGTATGACCCGGCTGAGGACAAGGTAATCAACGTACTGTCAACAGGTTATACAAAAAGTGAAGACGGTATGGTATGGACTTTCGATATAAGAAAAGGTGTGAAATTCCATGACGGAAGCGAAGTAAATGCTGAGGCAGTCAAATTTTCAATTGATAGAACTAAAAGGATAGGAAAGGGTTTGTCGTATATCTGGGACCCTGTTGACCAGATAAACGTAATTGACACTTACAAGGTAGAATTTAAGCTCAAGTATCCTGCGGCCTTGGATATGGTGGCATGCACTCCCTATGCAGCATTTATCATGTCGCCAAAATCTGTATCCTCTCAGCCTGAGGATTGGCTTTCCAAAGGTAATGAAGCCGGATCAGGACCATACATGCTGGAAAGCAATAAAATGGGTGAAGAGGTTGTATTGACAAAGTTCAATGACTACTGGCAAGGATGGGAAGGAAAGCACTTTGACAAGGTCATCATAAGAAAGAGTGCAGAAACTTCAACCAGGCGTCAAATGGTGGAAAAGGGAGAAGCGGATATCACGATGGCACTGCCTCCGGAGGACGTAGAAAGCCTTAAAAGCAATCCCAACGTAGAAGTAAAGGTAGAACCCTCATTTGAAAATCTATTCCTTTTCTTTAATACTGAGAAGGAACCTTTGAATAAAAAGGAACTAAGACAAGCACTCTCCTATGCATTCCCTTATGAGGATGTTGTAAATTATGCTCTAGGCGGAAATGCACAGCAGAGTACGGGGCCTATTCCAAACGGATTCTGGGGACACGGCGATAAGCTTCCTCAGTACAAGTACGACCTTGAAAAGGCAAAAGAACTGCTTGCGAAAGCAGGATATCCTGATGGCGGGTTAAAGCTTGAACTTACATATCAGGCCGGAGATGAAGGCGAGAGAAAGACTGCTGAGCTTTATAAGGCGGAACTGGCAAAGCTCAACATAGAACTTGAAGTAAGAGGCATGCCATGGGAAAGCCAGTGGTCAAAGTCAAAGAATCCGGATCCAAAGGATAGGCAGGACATATTCATGCAGGTTTGGTGGCCTGACCTACCGAGCCCATATTCATGGTTATACAATCTTTATCATACAGAAGGCGAAATTCTATACAACGTGGGGTATTACAAGAACAAAGCCTTTGATGACATGATAGATGAAGCTAATAGAATGTCAAGTATAGACAGGGCAAAGGCAGAGGAAATGTTCATAAAGTCGCAGGAGATGTTAATTGAAGATGCGCCATCAATATTCGCTGTTGATAAAAAGTTTGTCTGGGCACTTAACAAATCCTTTAAAGGACATAAATTCAATCCTATATATCAGAACGTCGTATTCTTCTATGATACTTACCGTGAATAAAAAATAAACTAATGCAGTTGTGGGGTTAAAAGATAACCCCACAACTCGCATTGAGGGGTGAGATTTTGAGATCATACATTGCAAAAAGGCTTCTACTCGGATTATTGGTATTATTCGGAGTAATATTCCTGACATTCATAATAACGAGAGTAGTACCATCAAATCCTGCTGCCCAATGGGTAGGCCCAAAAGCAACACCTGAGCAGATAAAGGCAGCAACAGTTGAGCTTGGACTCGATAAGCCTATATATGTACAGTTCGGGAAATACATGAATGACTTGCTGCACGGCAACCTGGGCTATTCACTCAGAAGTCACCAGCCGGTTGCTGCAGAGCTAAAAAACTATCTTCCCGCTACACTGGAACTGGTTTTTATATCAACTATTCTTGCGGTGTTTTTGGGAATACCTCTTGGATTGATTTCTGCAAGACGGAAAGATTCCTGGATAGACCATATAAGCAGGTTTTTCTCTGTGGGGGCTGTTTCTCTGCCGACATTCTGGGTAGCATTGTTCCTACAGCTGATATTCTACAGGCAGCTTGACCTGCTGCCAATCGGCGGTCAACTATCAACCAAGCTGAAGCTTGTATACGATATTCCCCACATTACGGGACTGATGATTTTTGACAGTCTTGTTTCAGGAAACTTTGTGGTGCTCAAGGATTCATTATTGCATATTATACTGCCGGCAGTGACAATTTCACTTTATCCTTTGGGGCTTGTTTCAAGGATGACCCGTTCAGCACTGGTTGAAATTATAAACGAGGACTACATTAAGGCGGCAAGGTCATACGGGCTGTCAGAAAGAATAGTCATGTGGAATTATGCCCTCAAGAACTCATTGGGAGCAACCGCAACTGTTGTTGCACTTTCAATAGGGTATACCCTCGTTAACACTTTCCTTGTGGAGGCAATATTCAGCTGGCCGGGATTAGGCAATTACATAGCTACAGCTGTGGTATCCATGGATTACCCCGCTATCCTGGGAGTAACGATTTTTTCGGCTTGTGCTTATGTAGTGTTGAATCTGGTTGCAGATATCATCATTGCTATGGATCCTAGAGTCCGAGTATAGGGGGTGGCTAAAATTATCAAACAGTTAATATCATATAAATCAATCAAACCAAAGCTAAAAGAGTTCAAATTATCTGTATATCTGTTGAATAAGAACAAACTGACACGAATTGCGATGGTAATATCGGTTTTGTTAATTATTACTGCAATTGTAGTTCCGGTCTTTCTTCCGTTTGATTCACCATCTGCATTGGCTGCAAATCCGAAGGAGAAGCTTTTGCCTCCGTCAGCCTCTCACTTGTTCGGAACTGATGAACTTGGAAGGGATATGTTTAAAAGAGTGCTTATGGGAACAAATATTTCCCTGAAGACAGCACTTGTAGCTGTTGGCATAGCATTGCTCCTCGGTGTCCCCCTCGGGGCGGTTGCAGGGTACTTCGGCGGACTAGTAGATGAGATAATAATGCGTATAACCGATATATTCCTGAGTTTCCCCCCATTGCTGCTGGCTATAGTGATTGCCTCCTTCATGGGGCCAAGCCTGGAAAACGCAATACTTGCTATTGCTATATCCTGGTGGCCTTGGTATACAAGGCTGATTAGGGGTCAGTCGGTTTCGATAAAAGAAAGACAGTTTGTCAAAGCTGCCAAATCAATAGGAACTAAGGACTTTAAAATTATATCCCAGCATATAATACCAAATTGTATTGCTCCTGTTATTGTACAAGCCTCGATGGATATCGGCGGGGTTATATTGACTGTAGCTTCCTTGAGCTATCTTGGCCTTGGGGCCCAGCCTCCGACACCTGAATGGGGGCTTATGGTCAACACTAGCAGGAATTATTTCCTGGATGCATGGTGGTACAGTATTTTTCCTGGTCTGGCCATATTTATCACAGTTCTGGCTTTTAATCTTCTTGGAGATGGGCTGAGAGAAATATTGGATCCAAAGACTAGAAAGAAATAGGGAGTTGATGCAATATGAACAATTATTTCAGCATAGAAGACCTGAAGCTTGATTACAAGACCTTTGAAGGGGAAAAGACCGTCCTTGATATAGAAAGTTTAAATATAGATAAGGGTGAAACCTTCGGTATTGTGGGGGAAAGCGGTGTAGGCAAGACAGTACTTGCACTTACTGTATTGAGGCTTCTGTCTATGCCTCCGGGAGTTATAAGAAGCGGACGGATAATGTTCAACGGTGAGGATTTATTGAAAAAGAAGGAAAAGGAGATGCAAAAGATAAGGGGAAGCAAAATATCAATGATATTCCAGGACCCTATGTCTACTCTGAATCCTGTATTTACCGTAGGTGAACAAATAATAAAAGTAATACAGCACAATCAGCATTTGAGTAAAAAGGATGCTAAGAAAAAAGCACTAGAAATGTTTGAACTTGTAAAGCTGCCTGATGCTGCAAGCGCTATGGGTAAATACCCTCATGAGCTGAGCGGAGGGCAAAGGCAGAGAGTAATTATTGCAATAGCATTATCCTGTGGTGCAGAGCTTATGATTGCTGATGAACCGACAAGAAACCTCGACGTGACAATTCAAGCAGGTATACTGAGACTCATAAAAGAGCTTCAGAGGGGACTGAATATAAC
>CAZUGK010000001.1:10944-22867 GCA_964619815.1 uncultured Clostridiaceae bacterium
GGCTTGGTTTCTGCTGTATGTGACAGGGTAGCGATACTTTACAAAGGCAAAATCGTAGAGATGGGAACGGTTGAAGAAGTACTGAGCGACCCCAGGCATCCTTATACAGTCAGCTTTATAAATGCCATACCGGAAAACGGTGAACAGGAGACTCATTTAAACGGTATTCTCCCAGCTGAGGATGCATTGGAAAATTCAAAGGGCTGTCCATATTACAGATTGTGCAATCAGAGAACTGAAGCATGTAAGGATGAGGAATTAAAGCTTATGCAGCTGTCCGATACTCATTATACATCGTGTCATATTGCCTTTAAGGGGGTAGACCGCAATGAGTGAGAGCATACTGGAAGTTAAATCCCTGGTAAAATATTTTCCTATAAAGAAAGGGTTCTTTTCCAAACCTGTGGCATGGGTAAAAGCTGTCGATGATGTGTCCTTTACCATGAATAAAGGAGAAGTCCTGGGTCTGGTTGGAGAATCAGGCTGCGGGAAGACGACACTGGTAAATACCATTCTTAACCTGCATGAGCCAACCTCAGGACAGGTGCTGTTTGATGGCAAGGATATATATAATCTGAAAAAGGACGAACTCAGAAAAACCAGGAAGGACATTCAGATTGTTTTCCAGGATCCTTTCTGGTCGTTGAATCCAAGGTTATTGGTGGTTGATATTATAGGTGAACCAATAAAGGTTCATGAGAGTATTGACAGGGACAGCCTTGTAAAAAGGGTGGAAGAACTGCTTGAAAAAGTCGGATTGTCCAAAGACGATGCATTTAAATACCCTCATGAGTTCAGTGGAGGACAGAGACAGAGGATTGCGATAGCAAGGGCTCTGGCCTTGAACCCAAAGCTGATAATACTTGACGAGCCGACTTCCTCTATAGATTTATTGTCTCAAGCGCAAATACTTGAGCTTCTGAAAGAATTCAGAAAGAACCTGGGCTTGACCTATATACTGATATCCCATGACCTTAGTGTTGTAAATTATATGGCTGATAAAATTGCAGTCATGTACCTTGGAAAAGTGGTGGAGTATGGTAATGCTGCTGAGGTTTTTAAGAATCCGGCTCATCCGTATACTGAAGCTTTATTCAAGGCTATACCGGATATTCGCAAAAAAGGAATAGACTCCTTGAATGTGCTTGAAGGAAATGTACCAAGTGCTATAAATCCTCCTTCAGGGTGCAGATTCCACAGCAGGTGCAGTAAGGCAACAACAATTTGCAGTGAGAAAGAGCCTGCAATTACAAAATTGGATAATGGGCATTGCGCTGCATGCCACTTATTAAAATAACATATGGAGGGATAATATGCCAAAATATTATGATTTTGAGTTGGGTAACGCAGCTGATATTCTCATAAGAGATATGCTGAGGGTTAAGCCAAACGAGACTGTAGTAATTACAGCTGACACAGAGTCAAACGAAAGTGTAGTGGATGCCACTGCAAGAAGTATCTTCAGCCAGGGTGCAAAGCCTATGGTCATATGGACTTCTACGCCGGGCGGTGTAGGAAAGGCTGCCGATGCAATGCTTCCTACAGAAGCACTGGGTGCTGCACTTGCCAAAGCAGATGTATGGATAGAATATAACAACCAATGGCTTCTTTACTCAACACCCTTTGAAATCGCAGTTGAAAACAACAAGAAACTGAGATACATAAACCTGGTAGGTATGAATCCAAGTATGATGGTAAGGACAATGGGCAGAGTAGATATTGAGCTGCTATCCAAAATGCTGCACAAGATTGCAGATATGAATAGGAATGCTAAGAAGGTCAGGGCAGTAACCCCTGCAGGTACCGATATTTCATTTGAGATAGATCCTACACATTTAATAACCTGTGATGCAGGTGAGGCTTACAATCCAGGCGGAGTTTATATGCTTCCAGGGCAAATTAATGTAGTTCCAAGATTCGGAAGCATTAACGGGACTCTGGTGTATGACGGCTCGTTGGTTCCACCTTGTGGGCTTTTGAAGGCACCAATAATATTGACAATTAAAGATGGTATAATAAAGAATGTTGAGGGTGGAAAGCAGGCAGTTGAATTCAAAAAGTGGCTGGAAAGCTTTGAAGACGAAAATATGTTTAAAGTGGCACATATGGCTTACGGCTTGAACCCGGGGGCTCAGCTATGCGGAGATATTGTAGAGGATGAAAGAGTCTGGGGATGTGTTGAGTGGGGAATAGGCTATGTAAGTACTATAGATGCAGATCCTGGAATCGATGCAAAATCCCACTGCGACGGTATCTGCCTGAACGCTACAGTTTGGCTGGATGATACTAAGCTTTTGGAAAACGGAGCTATAGTGCATTCGGAACTGAAAGAAATGGAAAGCAAATTACTGAAAAAGTAAAACTGGTTTGATATTTACATTGCCCTATATTTTTCAAGACGAACTTGCCTGTAGCCGGCAAGTTTGTTTTGAATAAGGACAAAAACTATAGTTGAGTTAAGTATAGAAGGAGCGGTTGATATGGCAAGAATAGCGTATATAGATCCTGTGAGCCCGGAAGCGGCGACTCCCTTCCTGATTGATGAGCTTAACAAGGTAAAAGGGAGCAATGACGAGATAGAATTCTTCAGCCTGAAAAGGGGTCCCCAGCACCTGGAATACAGGTATTATGAGGCATTGATAACAACTGACCTTTTGAATATGGTCAGGAAGCTGGACAAAGAAAACTATGACGCATGCGTTATAGGTTGCTTTTATGATCCCGGACTTTATGCTGCAAGAGAGATATCAAAGAGAATGGTAATAGCTGCCCCCGCAGAATCTTCCTTTAATCTGGCTATGATGCTTGGACACAAATTTTCCGTATTGGTAGGAAGGGAAAAGCACATTCCACGAATGATGGAAAATGTAGAATACTATGGATGCAAAAACAGGCTTGCTTCCTTCAAAGTGCTGGATTTTGGAGTTCTTGACTTTCACGTTGATGAGTCCAAAACAATAAGCAAATTGAAGCAAAAAGGCAGAGAAGCCATAGAAGCAGACGGAGCAGAGGTTATTATTCTGGGATGCACTATGCAGGTAGGGTTTTATCAAGAACTGCAGGATTATTTAAAGGTGCCTGTTATCGATCCTGTTATTGCAGCTCTAAAATATGCAGGCTATCTTGCAGAAATACGGGACAGGTTCAATTGGAAGACTTCCAGGGCAAGAACCTTTGAAATGCCTCCCGAATCCGAAATTATTGAATGGAATCTGGACAAAATTTACTACATCTAGTTAATAGATCAGTACGTGCAAGTTTTGAACTACAGGGTGAAAGGCATTTAACGAAAGGGGGAGGAGAACTTATGGAGCTGTACAAGCTGATTGACAGCTATAAAGAGGAAATAGCAAATGCAACAAGAGAGTTTATAAAAATAAAAAGCGTGCAGGGAACACCTGAAAAGGGTATGCCCTTCGGAAGAGGACCCTATGAGGCACTGGAATACGTTTTGGATCTGAGTGCCGGAATGGGTTTCAATGTAAAAAATGTGGACGGCTATGCAGGTCATTTAGAATATGGAGACGGTAATGAATCACTGGGAGTACTTGTACATGTTGATGTAGTCCCTGAAGGAAATGGTTGGACTTACCCGCCCTTTGAGGGAATAATATATGACGGAAAGCTATTCGGAAGAGGCTCGTCAGATGACAAAGGTCCTGCAATTGCTGTGTTGTATGCACTAAAAGCAGTTAGAGAATCAGGCGTGAAGCTTGGTAAAAGTGTCAGGGTAGTATTTGGCGCAGACGAAGAAACGGGAATGGAGGGCATGCAATACTATTTATCAAAGGAAAAGGCTTTTGACATTGGTTTTACGCCGGATGCAAATTTTCCGCTTATAAACGGTGAAAAGGGAATTCTTGTAATCAAACTAAAAAAGAAATTTGAAAACAGAAGAAGTAATGACATAAAAATTAAATCGGTAAAGGGTGGAGAAGCAGTTAATGTAGTACCCGATTTATGTACGGCCGAAATAGAAGTGCCTGAGGAAAAAAAGCAGCAAATAAGGCTTAAGATAAACAGCTTTATTGAGAAATCCGGCTACGAAATTGATATAGAAGAAAAGGATGGCAAGTACTCAATAATATGTAAGGGGAAATCCGTACATGCAAGTACGCCGGAAGAGGGTATCAACTCCATTTCTATAATGCTACTGCTCCTGAATGAACTGGATTTTGCCGAATCGGACGTAAATAGCTTTATCCGGTTATATAACAGGAAGATAGGTATGGAGTATAATGGTGAATCTGCAGGCTGCGGCTTTGAAGACGAAATTTCAGGTAAACTTACATTGAATGCCGGTATCATTGATTTTAGAGAGGACAGTGCGGAAATATCAATAGACATCAGATATCCTATAAGCTGCAGCTGCAATAAGGTTGTTGACGGAATAAAAAAAGAATTCGAAGGCATGGGGGTGGATATAGAAGTAGTTGAAAATGAAAACCCTATTTACCTGCCGGAGGATCATTTCCTTGTGCAGAAGCTTATGAAGGTTTACAGGGAAATAACAGGAGATATAGAAAGCAAACCTATTATTATTGGCGGGGGAACATATGCACGGGCAATGAAAAACATAGTTGCCTTCGGACCGGTATTTCCAGGTGAAGAGGAACTGGCTCATCAGAAGGATGAGTATATAGAGGTGGAAGCTCTGATACGGCTAACTAAAATTTATGCAAAGGCTATATGTGAGCTAGCCCAATAAGATGGTGCACAATCTGAAAAGCCGCACTTGAGACCAGATTTACTTAAGGGGGTGATTGAAAAATACATGCGGACAATTATATTTTATTTTTCTGGTACCGGAAATTGTCTTAAGGTTGCAAAGGACCTGGCAGAAAATTTGGGTGATTCAAAAATTATTTCCATACCCTCGGCATTAGGAAGTAAGGTTGATTCGTCAGCTGACCGTATCGGAATAGTTTTCCCTGTTTATTTTTGGGGTGTTCCAAAGATTGTGGCGCAATTCATAAAAAGATTAAAAACATACAAATATACATTTATTATTATAACTTATGCGGCTAAACCGGGAGGGGCTTTGAAAAAGGCTCAGAGACTCATGGAAAGACAAGGTGCAGCACTGTCCTCCGGCTTCGGAATTCCCATGCCTGAAAATGCAATAACTATGTATGATGTTGATCCCATAGAAAAACAGTTGGAGATGTTCAACAAAGAAAAAGAAAGAATCAGGGAGATAGCTGGAATAATAAAAGAGGGAAGAACCTGGATTGATAAACACCCATCAATGATGAACTGGCTTTTCAGCGGTATTCTTTACAATGCAATAATTAGAAGGATTTCACACTGGGATAAATCATTCCATGCAAGTAAGAACTGCAATGGCTGCAGAATCTGCGAAAATGTATGCCCGGTAGGAAACATAGAAATTGACAACGGTCATCCGGTCTGGAAGCATAAATGTGAGCTATGTGTGGCTTGTATTCAGTGGTGCCCGAAAGAATGCATACAGTATAAAAACATAACTGAAAAGCATAAACACTATAGAAATCCCGATATAAAGCTAAAAGATTTAATACTATATTTGAAGGGCAGAAATGAATAATAGATGGTATAGTTTAGTTAAACGGTAAAGATTGATCCATATCTTTACCATGGTTTTCTTATACATTGAGCCCCTCCTCCCTATTAACGAGATACAGGCGGAGTGCTTATCAGAGGCTTGGCACCTGGACTGGACATATGTTTGTCACTCATATATATTCACCGTCACCGTATTGACGAATAACAGGTGGAAAATGGTTAGTAATTCCCTCTTCCGTCATTTTCGACGTCGTCACATCTGTAGTAGTTCTCGCATTTCTCATTTTTATCGGCAGAACTGTTCTGCCTGTGCTGGCGGTATTTGGTTATGCCTTTTGCCAAGACATATGCAGCTAATAATTTTTTTATTTTCATTTGCTGCTTCCTTTCCGGGATTTTGAATTTGTTTTTTTTGATTTGGAGGTTAATTCATAAATCCCCATTACAAATAGAAATATTCCAAAAAATCTTTTAAGGACATCAGAGTCAAGATTGACTGCCAGAATAGAGCCTATTACAGCTCCTGCACAGCCTGTTAATGCCAGCTTTAGGAGCAGGCCCTTCTCGATGTTGTGATTTTTGATATGCACGAAAAGGGCGGCTATGGCAGAAGGTATGAATACAATAAGGTTTATGCTCTGGGCAATTTGCTGCCTGGTTCCGACTATGAAGACCAGAGCCGGAATCAATATAGTTCCTCCTCCTATTCCCATGCCGCTAATGATGCCCGAAGCGAAGCCTATGATCATTGTAAGCATTAAAGCACCATCCTTACTGCGGCAATTATCATAAATATGCCAAATATTTTCCTCAGGGCATTGATAGAAAACCTGTTCAGCATGCAGGAGCCAACGATTGCACCTATTACAGATCCTACAGCGACCTTTAATGTAAGGGTCAGGTCTACTACGTCATAGCTGAAGTAGATAAAAGAACTTATCAGTGATAAAGGGAGTATTATGGATATTGCAGTTGCATGGGCCTTGTGGTCTTCTATACCCATGAGGAATACCAGGCAGGGAACCAGTATTGTTCCTCCCCCGGAGCCGAAAATACCGTTTGTAAGTCCGGTAATAAAGCCTATCAATGCTGTTTTTACTATGTTTTTATTCTTGTTCATGATTGCTCCATTTTGCTGATTTTTTTGTATCTTATTATTAAGTTTTGCAATACCTGATTTATTATTGCATGTAAATATTTACACGGTGAATTTAACCCGGATGTTCTCTAAAAGGCATTGATTATTTACATGGAAATTTAAGAATGATATTATATATAAATAAGAAAATAATAGTAGAAATTATCGTCTGCTTATTTAATTTATTGGAGGTCTACTTATGATAAATACCGATAAAGTGATAAACGAAGCGGTGGACTGGATAAGAAGCATTGTGGAGGGAGCCGGCGCAAAAGGAGTTATTTTCGGCCTTTCAGGAGGAATTGATTCTGCTGTTGTAGCGGCACTATGCAAAAAAGCTTTTCCGGAAAATTCGCTTGGTGTGATAATGCCCTGCTACAGCAATCCGGTGGATGAGGAACATGCGCTGCTTGTTGCTGAAGCACTGAAGCTTGATATAAAAACAGTGGTTTTAGATAAAGCTTTTGATTCTATGAGAGACGTACTTGGAGTTCAGGAAAGTGATCCAAGGCTTGCAGTGGCAAACATAAAGTCAAGGCTTAGAATGATTACACTTTACTATAACGCAGGCGTAAAAGGCTATCTGGTTGCAGGAACAGGTAACAGGTGCGAGCTTACGATTGGCTACTTTACAAAATATGGTGATGGTGGAGTAGACCTCATGCCTTTAACCAGCTTTGTGAAAAAAGAAGTAGTGGAGCTGGCGCAAAAGCTCGGTATCCCGGAGATAGTCATAACAAAGCCGCCGACTGCGGGCTTGTGGGAAAACCAGACTGATGAACAAGAGATGGGCATGAGCTATGCTGAGCTTGACAATTATATTCTCACAGGAAATGCAGAGGAACATATAAAAAATAAGATAGATGGCATGAACAGGAGAAGCGAGCACAAGAGAAAGCTTGCGCCCAGGTTTGTACCAACTGAAAAAAGTAATATATAGTTTACATGTGGAAAGGCTATGTGATAAAATATTACGTGGTTTTATTTTAAAGATTAGGGGAGGTTAGTCATATATGTCCGGACATTCAAAATGGGCAAATATTAAACATAAAAAAGGTAAGGCAGATGCCGCGAGAGGCAAGATATTTACCAAGCTTGGCAAAGAGATCGCCATAGCTGCAAAAAGCGGTGGGGACCCAAGCACCAACAGTAAGCTAGCTGATGTTATAGCAAAAGCAAAATCCAACAACATGCCTATGGATACTATAATGAGAGCTGTTAAGAAGGGCGCAGGAGAGATGGAAGGCGTAGACTACGAAGAAATAGTTTACGAAGGCTATGCTCCAGGAGGAGTGGCAGTAATAGTAACAACACTTACCGAGAACAGGAACAGGACAGCAGGAGACGTGAGGCACATATTCGACAAAAACGGCGGCAGCATGGGCGTTTCAGGAGCTGTAAGCTGGATGTTCGACAAGAAGGGCGTCATAATAGTTGAGAAGGACGGGAAGATAGACGAGGAAGAGCTTATGATGCAGGCCCTTGAAGCAGGAGCGGATGACTTTACTGCAGAAGAGGATTCCTTTGAAATATTGACTTCAGCAGAAGGCTTCTCAGAGGTAAGAAAGAAGCTTGAAGAACTCGGTGTACCGATGGCTTCGGCAGAAGTAACAATGGTACCGCAGAATTATATTTCTGTAACAGATCCGGAGGATATAAAGAAGATAAACAAGATGATGGATATGTTCGACGACAACGATGACGTCCAGGACGTTTACCACAATGCCGAGCTGCCTGATGAGGAATAGGAACAGCAACGGTTTGAGGGCATTTTAGCAAGGCAAGAAAATACTTGGCTGTGATATACAAAATATACACCTTCTTTTATGAATGTAATAATTCAAAAGGAAGGTGTGTTTTTTATACTTATGCAGTATTTACAAAAGCAGCAGAACCTGTTACCCTTTGAGAACCTTGGTGGAATTTACTTTTTCAGAGGTCAATTCCAAAAAGCAGTTGACTCTTTACCAATACTATTGTATTATATAACCAAAAGTAACATATTATGTTCGGTCAAAGCCATATCAGTGAAAACGGTATGAGCGGAGTAAGTCACCTAAGTCCTTTAGGATATGATGTTCTTATATGAGACGAGACTGTCAGGGTGGACAGCCATTTATTATGGTTGTCTTTTTTTGTTGTCCGAAGCTCATTATAAGAAATATCTTAAGTGGAGGGAGGTGACAAATATGAAGAAATTTAATAAAAAGAAACTTATCTTACCAGTTCTCTTAATGGTTATTGCATATGTTGCAGTGCCGTTCATAAGCTCTGAAATTGACGCTTATGGGACTTTTTTCGTGGTAGCGGTAGGTCTTGGATGCGGTATAATGATAAACCAATTTATTTTTAAAAAGAGTGATACAGCAAAAGATAAAAATCAGAATATGTGAAAGTAAAGAAAAAAACAATGGTCTTAATATGCTTTATCAACAACTATGGATTGATTCTCTCCCGCCTATACTTTGGTGGATGGATAAACTATAATGATATCTATAGGCTAGGCACTCGAAAAAGTGTTTAGTCTATTTTTTTTGTACAACTATATCAAGGAGTAATATGAATCAGCAGAGTCGGACTTTATTCCGAGAATTAATTATAAAAAACAATTGGATTTGGAATAAAAATTGCTTTATTTATAAGGTGGTAGATGCATAAAGTTAAAGTTAATGATAAAATAGTAAATAGAAAATCAATAGATGAATTTCAGGGGGTGTAAATTTGAAGGTAATAAGAAGAAAACCAGAATTGTGTATTGAATGCCACGTTTGTGAAAACACTTGCTCGAAGCTTTATTTTAAAGAAGAAAATGTAGAAAAGGCGTGCATTAGGATAAACCAAAAGGATGGTAAGCCTGAAATAACTACATGCACTCAATGCGGAGTATGCGTTGATATTTGTCCTGTACAAGCAATAAAGCGGGATAAGAATGGAATAGTGAGGATTGATAAAAAGGCTTGCGTCGGTTGCTTTATGTGTGTCGGATTCTGTCCGGAAAATGCCATGTTCATGCATGATGATTATATTGAACCCTTCAAATGTGTATCATGCGGACAATGCGCAAAAAACTGTCCCACAGGTGCCATCTACATTTCTGAAGAATAGGGAGGAGGAGCATTAATGATACTTTCTGAATACAAATATGAGCTGGGGAAAATCGAAAAAGGCTATAACAATAGATCACTTTTCATTGATCTCAGTGATAATACAATAAAAGAAAAAGAAGTTACTGAGTTTATGAAGGATAAGTTTACAGGAGGCAAGGGCTTTGGGCTCTATTACCTTTGGAATTCCGTAACTCCCGAAACCAAGTGGAATGATCCGGAGAATGAAATAGTCATAGCCCATGGTCCGATAGCCGGAATAACCCAATATCCCGGTTCGGGTAAATCACTGGTAGTTACTCTGTCACCTTTGACAGGAATGCCCATGGACAGCAATGTAGGCGGATATTTTGGCCCATACCTCAAGTTCTCAGGCTTTGATGCTTTAGAACTTAGGGGAAAGGCAGAAAAACCGGTAATAGTTTTCATAGACGGAAATAATGGAATGGCCCAGATAATGGAAACGGACATAACTGAAAAAGACAGCCACATGCTCTCGGAAAAGCTTACAGAAATGTTTGCAGAGAATGAAGAAGACAAGAGAAATGTGTCTGTAGTATCCACAGGAAGCGCAGCAGAAAATACCCTGATAGGATTGCTTAACTTCAGCTTTTATGATGTAAGGAGAAAAGGAACAAGGCTCAAACAAGCAGGAAGAGGCGGCATAGGTACAGTTTTCTGCGACAAGAATATAAAAGCCCTGGTAGTGAGATACAGAGGCACAAAGGGTAATTTGAACCACCCCTCAGATCAAGGTAAGATAAACAAGACCGGCATAAAGCTTCACAAGGAAATATGTACCTTGGACGACAAACAGAACAGAATGAGAAAAATTGGTACTGCAAATATTATTGAAGTAATGGATGAATATGATCTGCTTCCCACACACAACTACAAGTTTGGAAGCCATAAGGATACCTATAAAATAGCTTCAGATAAATTCCAGGCAAGAGTAACTCAGGGTATGCCTGACGGATGCTGGTATGGCTGCAGCCTGGCTTGTGCAAAGGCAGCTGATGATTTCATACCTGAGACAGGTCCTTATAAAGGACAGAAGGTAATAGTCGATGGCCCTGAATATGAAAATGCAGCAGGCCTGGGCTCCAATACAGGGATATTTGACAGGGATGCAATCCTGGAGCTTAACTTCTATTGTGACACATATGGACTTGACACAATATCCTTTGGAACTATCACAGCCTTTGTAATGGAATGCTATGAAAACGGCATTCTGGACAAAGAAAAGACCGGCGGCCTTGAGCTGAACTTTGGAAACAAGGCGGCAGCCCTTGAGCTTATACATCAGATGTCCAGGGGAGAAGGCTTCGGAAAAATAGCAGGCCAGGGTATTAGAAGAATGAAGAAAATATTTGCAGATGAATATGAAGCAGATCCCAATTTTCTGTTTGATATCGGCATGGAGCAAAAGGGTCTGGAATACTCAGAGTACCTAAGCAAGGAATCACTAGCGCAGCAAGGCGGATACGGCCTCACAAACAAGGGGCCTCAGCATGACGAAGCCTGGCTTATATTCATGGACATGGTAAATAATCAAATACCAACCTTTGAAGACAAGGCAGAAGCACTGCATTACTTCCCGATGTTCAGAACCTGGTTCGGCTTGAACGGTCTTTGCAAGCTGCCGTGGAACGATATTGCACCGGCCGACAACAAATATACCGATGAACCGGCAAAGATACCGGAGCATGTACAGAACTATGTTGACATATTTAATGCAGTTACAGGCAAGAATATAGATAAGCATGAACTGATTGTCCAGTCTGAAAGAGTATATAACTTCCAAAGAATTTTCAACATAAGAATGGGTTACGGCAAGAGGGTACATGACAAAACTCCATACAGGTCAATGGGCCCTGTAACAGAGGAAGAGTATCTGTCCAGGCAGGAAAGATACGACAAGCAGCTTAAAGAGCTTGTAGGCTTTAACTCCGACGGAAAGACCACAGAAGAGAAAATAAAGGCTTTGAGAAAGTACAGGGAAGATCAGTATGAAAAGCTTACAGATGCAGTATACAAGAGAAGAGGCTGGACGATGGACGGAGTACCAACTCCTGAAAAATTGAAGGAAATAGGCATGGATTTGCCGGAGCTTATGGAAATAGTAGAAAAGTATATA
>CAZUGK010000001.1:22877-83793 GCA_964619815.1 uncultured Clostridiaceae bacterium
CATGGGAAGAAGGCATGACAGTGGCAAAGCTCCTGGAGCTGAAAAAATATGCCTACCCCAGAATAACAGTGAAGATAAACGATAAATTCATCAGGGATGAAAACTTCAAAACCACAATAATCCATGATGGCGATGATGTAAAATGTATCCATCTGATGGCAGGAGGATGAAGAGAAGCAGCTTTAAGGCTGCTTCTTTCGCTATTTAACTATCTTACTGAAAAGCTTAACTATTCTATCCATGAAATCGGAGACAACCCTGACAGCACTGCCAAGGGTAGTTTGAGCAGGCTCCAATGTTACAAATTCCTGTATTAGATCATTTTTCAGTATGTATTCAGACTCCTGTATCTCCCTTAGGGCTCTTTCATATCCGTCCCTGCAAAGCTCAAGGTCAACCGGCTCCCGTGAGCTCAGGTCCCATGCCTTGCTGTGCGCATAAACCCCATCCCGTGACATGATAAATATCTTGTAATCATCAATAAATGAGCCTTTTATCATGTTTGATTGAGATGCTACAAATCCGCTTTCAGCATTCAAAAGATCCTGCCCAAAGAGCTTCAATCTGTTTTCTTTGATTCCAAGCAGATTCATCATAGTAGGGAGGAAATCCATCTGGCCTCCAACCATGATGTTGGTTTCATTCACACCAGCTCCCGGAATATGTATTATAAGAGGGACATTGAGGGATTCATCAAAGGTGTACTCATGGCCCAAAAGCTCCGACATCAGCCTGTCGTTTTCTGCAACGCCGTTAGGTATCCCGCGGTGGTCGCCATATATTGCTATTATCAAGTTATCATAAAGGCCATACTTTTTCAGCTCCTCGATAAAAAGCCCGATAGCCTCATCTGTATAGTGTATTGCTTGAATGTAGCGCCCAAGAGTTGTATTCTCATGTTCAGGCAGCAGCTTGACTGTCTTGTACTTTTTGGGCAGCGCGTAGGGATGATGGCTTGAAAGAGTGATAAGGAAAGAATAAAAGGGTTGCCTGGCTGTGCTGAGGTATTGGACTGATTGCCTGAAAAAGTATTTGTCGCTTAAGCCCCAGCCGAAGGTTTCATCCGGGTTGAAATCATGCATATTGATAAATCTGTCATAGCCAAGCATTGGATATATGTTCTGTCTGTTCCAGAATTCAGGCTTGTAAGCATGAAAAGCCATTGTATTATAATCTTTTTCACGCATAATCATAGGCAAGCCCATGAACTTGTTGTTCTGATACTTGCTGTATGCAGGTAAATCCATTGAAGGATACAAGGAGTTCTGGGTGACAAATTCTGCATCTGAGGTTCCGCCTTTCCCCAGCTGCTGATAAAAACGGTTGAAATATATGGAATCCTCTTGAAGCAGTTTATTTAAATTTGGTGTAAGCTCCTGCCCGTTGTATTGGAGATTAATAACAAAATCCTGAAGGGCTTCTACCTGAATGACTATAACATTCTTGTTCATTGCTAATCCAAAAAAACGGGATTCTCCAGCAGCTTTTTTTCTGACTGGTGCTGTCTGAGTTTTATTGATATCCTGACTGTCGCCAGTGTCATTATCCCTGATAAGCTTAGCTCCCGCCAGTTGTGATAAATGATAATGCAGCAGGCCAAATTTTTCGTACGCTTGACCGCTGCTTTTTATGCTGCTCATCGAAAAGTCAGCAAAAACAATAGCCAGCATAAGAACTGCCGCAGCAAGTGAAGGTATTATCCGTGGGTCAGGAGCTTTTTCCAGCTTATTTGCGGTATAATGATGAATAATCAATAGCAAGGCATCAGCGAACAGCAGAACATATATGCCGGAAAATAATGAGGTTACACTGTCCCATATTGCAGGCAGAACTTTTAAAAACTGCAGATCCTTCACTTCCGGCAGTACGTAAAAATACTTGAAATAAAGCAAATCAGCCAGTACAATGAGAGCAAGAAGCTCATGAAAGGCTATCCTTGCTAAAAAGCTTCGTCTGGCCAAAACTAAATTTACTGTCAAATATAAGGCAAGTAATAGTAATGAAGTTCTCAAAGCCGCCGGCAGCATGCTTTGAGGCTTGCCTGCAGAACAGTACAAGGCTGAGAATTTGCATAAAGTGAAAGCAGTCATTAGTATTAGCTGCTGTAATAAATACGAGTATCTCCTTTTAGTGAACATATGTAAGCGTCCTTCCGATAAATTGTATAGTTCACTAGATTTATATTCAAGGATGATTGTACAGTATATCTTGAAATAAAGTTAAGGATATGAGAAAGTTATAGAAGAAAAAAAGAAAAGGTGAGGAGCTATATAATGGGCTCAAGAGAAATAAAAATAGGGGCAAAATACAGGCACTTCAAGGGAAATGAATATCTGGTACTGCACGTGGCAAGACACTCCGAGACTCTGGAGGAATATGTGGTATATCAAGCTTTATATGGGGAGAGGGGTATTTGGATAAGGCCCCTTGAAATGTTCTTGAGCATGAAAGAAGTGGAAGGCAAGCCGGTATACAGATTTGAAGAGATAGAGTAAGTCCGGCTATTGCTCTGAAGCTTTCTTCATTATATCCGGCACGGCAAGAGCTTTTTCTTTGCACTCCATCATTCACAAGTATTATTTGAAGAGTTTTTCATTAAGGTATATAAAAAGCAACTAAGCTAAAAATATAAGAAAATGATTTCAAATATATCCTGGAGGTTTTATAATGAGTAATGGAGCATATGAGAAAGTCGTTACCGGAAAAAGCCTGAACAATATTTTTGGAAAAATAGAAAAGCTCAATACTGTCGAAAGCTATCTTATACATGTTGAAACAGTGGGTGGTGTTGAGAACAACTTTATTGAAGGCTCGAAGAATGGGAAAAGAGAAGTACAGAATCTGTACGTGTCCGAAGAAAACCTGACAAGTCTCAAAATGGCTTAATAACAAAAGCAGGGAAATGGCTTGTCCAGGCTTCCTTTCCTGCCTGTATCGAAGTCAATGGGAGACAGCTGCAAGAATCATGCTGAAAAGAAAAAAAGAATAATAGTGTATAAATAGGTATAAAAGCCGGTATTTTGGAAATAATACCCTCCAGAACAATATGGAGGGAAAATTATGTTTGAAGATAGAAGTATCAGACGCAAAAAAAGGTACTTGCTGGCTGCGGTCTTTTTGCTGCTGGCTTCTGCCGCATTTGGGGTAGGTTATTTTTTTAATGCTGAAGCCCCGGGAGCTCCGAATGATCCTGAAAATCCTGGCAAGGTGAATCTACAGATACCTGACAGCCTTATAAATCCAACTACCGGCAAGGAATCATATGAGCAGGTGAACGCGGACAGTAATGTGGACACGGCGATAAATATGCCGGATAAGAATATACTTACTCCAAATACGCAGTTGATTTTTAGAACATACTATAATTCCTGCAAGCACACAAGAGAAAAAGCGGTTCAGGCTGGCAATGACGAAGTAAACATGAAAGCAGAGCAGCTGAAAGAAAAATATGCAGACTGGGAGATAACGGCTTTTTCGCCTCCGATAGTTGAATTGAGCAAGACAATTGATACGTACTGCCCGAGCCATTACATAATTGGTGTGGACAACGGTTATATCGCAATCTACGTTTATGATGAGAACGGCAATAAGAATATGCAGGAAAGAACCGATATTTCAATTGCTACACTTACCCCGGAAGACCAGCAGGCACTTACCGCCGGGATAGTGGTAGATACGGAGGACCAGAAGGAGCAGACCCTGGAGGGCTTTAGCAACTAGAAGAAGAGGAAATTAATAAATCAGTGAAAAACGGTTTAGCAAAATACAAACCACCCAAAAGTGTCATAGCTTTAACATTGGTATGCACTTATGCAAGCAGCCATGTAAATGCTAAGGTGTATTTATACAAAGCTTGTCAATGGTACTTATGAGCGGAGCCTTAGAAAAGTCGTATGCGAGGCAAGGAGGCCGAAGCAAGCCATAAAGGTCATGGACGACCATTTTATGGCGTTAGACTTTTCTTAGGCGGAGTTCGTTAGTACCATCAAGATTTGTATAGTTATACCGTGCTTTACATGGCTGTGCGATTGTTATAACTTTGCCATTAGCCAGTAAGGCAGTGAAAAACTGCTTTATTTTTTTACCAAAAAAGGTTATAGTATTAGGTAGCGAATATATGTTTGGGTGGTGCGAGAATATTGTTGATACTTGGAATTGACCCGGGTATAGCTATACTTGGATTCGGACTTATAAAATTTGAAGCAAATAAATTCACTGTGCTGGACTATGGAGCCGTTACAACTGAAGCCGGCACTCCAATGTCTGAAAGGCTTACGATTATTTACAACGAACTTAGCGGAATTATTGAAAAGTACAGGCCTGATGCCTTTGCTGTCGAAGAACTGTTTTTCAACAAAAATATAAAGACTGCCCTGACAGTTGGACATGCCAGGGGTGTAGCGGTATTGGCGGGCTGCAAGGCAGGGATTCCGATATATGAATATACTCCGCTTCAGGTAAAACAGGCTGTGGTAGGTTACGGACGTGCCGAGAAGAGCCAGATACAGCAGATGGTCAAGATTCTCCTTAATCTGAGGGAGATACCAAAGCCTGATGATGTTGCAGATGCATTGGCTGTTGCCATCTGTCACGGAAACTCGTCCAATTTCTCAGAACAATTCAGATTATAGGGGTGAAGGAATATGTATGAATATTTAAGCGGAACAGTGGACTACATGGGCGAGGATTATGCCGTAATTGATATATCAGGCCTGGGCTACAGGGTATTTACCTCGCAGAATACTATGAAAAGCCTTAAGCCGGGGGAAATTGCAAAGATCTATACCCATTTGATTGTTAAAGAGGATGACCTGGTGCTGTATGGTTTTTTTACAAGAGATGAGCTCAGCATGTTCAAGCTCCTTATATCGGTATCCGGAGTAGGACCGAAAGCAGGAGCCTCCCTGCTAAATCAGTATAAAGCGTCAGAATTGGCGGCAGCTATAATAGGCAGGGATATAGCAAAGCTTACAAAAGCTCAGGGTATAGGGAAGAAAATTGCAGAAAGAATAATACTTGAGCTTAAAGACAAGATAGATACAGAAAGTGCAATAGGCGGAATGGACACTTTTGATTCCGGGGATGAAATATCTCAGGTAATTGAAGCTTTGGTATCCTTAGGTTATAATTATTCTGTAGCATCAACTGCTGTAATGAAGCTAAAGGATACCAGGAAACCTATCGATATTCTTATTAAGGATGCGTTAAAACAGCTGGCGACCATGTAAAAGGCTATTTGTGAAATGCCAATAAAAGTGAGGAAATATGATGGAAGATAGATTGATAACACCAAAGATAATGGATGAGGATATAGAGGTTGACACCAGCCTGAGGCCGAAATCCATTGAAGAGTATATCGGACAGTCCAGTGCCAAGGAGAAGATAAGCATTTTCATACAAGCAGCGAACAAAAGAAAAGAAACACTGGACCATGTACTGCTTTATGGGCCTCCTGGTCTCGGCAAGACAACTCTCGCCAATATAATATCAAATGAATTGGGTGTGAACATCAGGATAACCTCTGGCCCTGCAATCGAAAAACCGGGGGATCTGGCGGCAATTCTTACAAATCTCAATAATAATGATGTACTGTTTATCGATGAAATACACAGGCTTAACAGGAGTGTTGAAGAAATACTTTATCCTGCTATGGAAGATTATGCACTTGATATAATCATCGGCAAGGGTCCAAGTGCACGTTCCATCAGGCTGGATCTTCCCAAATTTACTATGATAGGTGCTACCACAAGGGCAGGAATGCTTACTGCTCCTCTCAGGGACAGGTTTGGAGTAATTTGCAGACTGGAGTATTATACTAATGAAGAGCTTTATCAAATAATTGAGAGGTCTGCGAAGATATTGAAGATAGATGCAGATGAGGCCGGTGTTTACGAGATAGCAAGAAGGTCCAGGGGAACCCCAAGAGTTGCCAACAGGCTTCTGAAAAGAGTAAGAGATTATGCACAGGTGAGAGCTTCAGGCATTATAGACAAGGAGACTGCTGACAAGGCATTAAGGCTTTTGGAAATAGATGATATGGGACTTGACGATATTGACAAGAAGATGCTTCTTGCCATCATAAATAAATTTGACGGAGGACCGGTAGGTTTGGATACACTTGCTGCATCCATTGGGGAAGACAGCGGAACCATAGAAGATGTTTACGAACCATACCTGCTGCAGATCGGCTTCATTAACAGGACGCCCAGAGGCAGGGTAGCTACTAATTCTGCCTACAGGCATTTCGGAATCAATAAGGATTAATCAGGGGTGAAATAATTGAAATTATTGATGCATATGTGCTGCGGCCCATGTGCTGTCTATCCGTATCAGGTTTTAAGCAAGGAGCATGATATAACGGGATTGTTCTATAATCCCAATATACATCCTTATACCGAATATAAGAAAAGAATGGATACGGCCCGGGAGTTCGCAGACAAATCAGGCTATAAGCTTATTACAATTGATGAATATAACCTGGATGAGTTTCTAAGAAATGCGGCCTTCCGTGAAGGACAGCGGTGCATGATGTGCTATGCAGACCGCCTTGAACGTGCTGCCTCTGTCGCAAAAAAAGGTAATTTTGATGCTTTTACCACAACTCTTCTGGTGAGTCCCTTCCAAAAGCACGATCTTATAAGAAAGATTGGAGAGGAAGCGGGAAGAAAATACGGTGTGGAGTTTCTGTATAAGGATTTCCGTACAGGCTTCAAGGAAGGCGTGGAAAAGTCAAAGGAGCTGGGGTTGTACAGACAACCCTATTGCGGCTGCATATACAGCGAAAGGGATAGATATGCACCAAAAAGAAAGGAAGGTAAAAAATGAATATTGAGCAACTTGCCAAGACACTCATTGCCCTTGGAATAGGCATAGCTGTCCTTGGAGTTTTTCTTTATTTTGGAGGAAGATTGGGTATTGGCAAGCTTCCCGGAGACATCTACATAAGGAAAGGCAATTTCACATTTTACTTTCCAATAGTGACCAGTATTCTGGCAAGTATTATACTGACAGTCCTATTCAGTATTTTTCGTAGATAAAGCTTTATGCGAAATAACAAAGGAATTTTCCAAAAAGATTTCGCAAAAAGCTTACCTTGGATGTCATTGAATTCGCACCATACGCAATAGGAATACTTAGTGCGTTCAATATGACACCTAAGCTAAATTTGAAAGGAGCTGTGCTTATGAAGACGAAAAAGATTGTACTAGCCCACTTACTAATCATTGCAATTACTTTAGCATCCATTTCTTTCAATATGGAAACGGTGAATGCCGGTGTCCCTGTCCCGGAGACCATAAAGATCGGGTTAAGCTTCGGAAAGTCGGCTGCAAATATTTTTACACTGGGCAGTGATACCGGTATGAGGATACAGAGCTTAGAAAACGGTGCATACAAGGATTTACTGGAAGTAAAGAGCCCGGCCGGTATCAAGGTCAGAAGGGATGAATACTATAACATAGTAAACGGCAAGGAAAGCGAGATTAACTATGTAAAAGCGGCCAAATATGAGGGGGAAGTAATTGGACCTTATCATATTCAAATAGGCGATACATATCCAGATGCAGAAACAGCCCAACAAGTGGCAGCACAGTTATCCTCCATTGCAACCTCAGTATTTCTGGCATATGAAGACGGATGGAAGGTCTGGTCTCAGATGTATCTGGAGGAAAGTGAATGTCTGAACCAGATACAGATTATGCAAAATGAAAAAAACGATGTAAACTATACAATAGTATACCCTGATAGAAAAAGGATTCAAATAATCGACGGCACAACAGGACAGCTGCTGATGGTATTGAACAGTGAGACAAAAGTCAGGGTCATGCCCGGGGAAGCTCAGGGGAAGGCCAGCGCCATGCAGTATAAAGGGAAAAAATACAGAGGCAGCATAACAATGCAAAGTCAATCCGAAAGTGATATAACAGTAATCAATGAGCTGCCTTTTGATCAATATCTGTACAGTGTTGTTCCTTCCGAAATGCCTGCTTCCTGGCCTATGGAGGCATTAAAAGCGCAGGCTGTTGCTGCAAGAAACTATGCAATTGTAACAATGGGCAGGCATGATGCCAATGGCTTTGACCTATGCAATACTGAACACTGCCAGGCATACAACGGTATGGAACAGGAAAAAAGCAGCTCAACAGAAGCGGTAAACGCCACTAAGGGCAAAATAGTTACATATAACGGAAAGGTTATATCTACTTTTTTTCACTCCAGCAGCGGGGGTCATACAGAGGACAGTGAGAATGTATGGGGCTCCAAAACTGATTATATCAGGGGAGTAGACGACGAATACAGTCTCGGGAGTCCTTATGACAACTGGACCTTTGAACTTGACAAGGCAGGAGCTAAGGAAAAGCTGGCTCAGGCAAGCATAGATTTAGGTGATATAAGAGATATAAGAATTCTTGAGGTAAGCCGGTACGGAAGGGTGACCAAGCTGGAAATTGAGGGTACCAAGGAAAGTAAAATATTTGAAAAGGAAAAAATAAGAAGCATTTTGGGAACGAAATCCCTGAAGAGTATATGGTACAAGTTGAAAACTGATGCAGATATCTTTGTAAGGGGTTCACTTTTGGGCACCTCTGAGCTTGGCAGGACTTCAAACATGTATGTAGTTTCTGCCGCAGGGAAAACAAAGGTAAATAGCCCCGGAAACAAGGTAAGTGTTAAAGGCATCAGCAGTACGAAGGCGTATAATGCTGTGCCCAATACATACATCTTTGATGGAAAGGGCTTTGGACACGGTCTGGGAATGAGCCAGTACGGAGCAAAAGGTATGGCTGAAGCCGGTAATAACTACGTGAAGATATTGGAACACTATTATCAGGGTGCAAAAGTACAATAGAAAGAGGACGTAAGATGGAACTAAAGGAATTTCATTTCGATTTGCCGGAAGAGCTTATCGCACAGGAGCCAATTGCCAAAAGAGATATGTCAAGGCTCTTGGTGCTTGATAAAAATAATGGGGAAATAAGACACAGAAATTTTAGGGATATATTGGAATACCTGCGCGAGGGAGATTGCCTGGTGCTTAACAATACAAGAGTAATACCGGCAAGGTTGTTCGGTGTAAAAAAAGACAGTATGGGCAGTATTGAGTTCTTGCTTTTGAACAGGAAGGACAAAGACATATGGGAGGTTATGCTTAGGCCGGGCAAAAAGGCAAAACCCGGTGCGGTTTTTATCTTCGGAGATGGAGAGCTTGAGGCAGAAATACTCGATATACTCGAAGGCGGCAACCGCCTGGTAAGATTCAGCTATCAGGGAATTTTCGAGGAAGTACTGGACCGCTTGGGTAATATACCACTTCCCCCATATATAAAGAAACAGCTTGAGGATAAGGAACGATACCAGACAGTATATTCAAAATATGAAGGTTCTGCCGCAGCACCGACTGCAGGGCTGCACTTTACGGAAGAGCTGCTGCAGCAGGTAGCGGCATCCGGTATCAAAATAGCTTTTGTTACACTTCACGTGGGGCTTGGTACCTTTAGACCCGTGAAGGTTGATAAAATTGAGGAGCACAAGATGCATTCCGAATATTATGTGCTAAGTGCTGAGAATGCAGAGATACTAAACGGTGCCAGAAAAAGCGGAGGAAGAGTTATCTGTGTAGGAACTACTTCTACAAGGACGCTGGAGTCAATAATGCAGAAAAAGGGTACTCTTGAGGAAGACAGCGGCTGGACAGACATATTTATATACCCTGGATACAAATTCAGGATAACAGATGGGCTGATAACCAATTTTCACCTGCCTGAGTCCACATTACTTATGCTGGTAAGTGCATTAGCGGGGAAGGACAATATAATGAGGGCATATGAAGAAGCCGTAAAGGAAAGATATAGATTTTTCAGCTTTGGAGATGCTATGCTAATTATTTAATTTTGGGGGTGTTTCAATGAAGATAGGCCAACTAAAGACCAGAATAATGAATATGACAGTATATTTGGAGCTTGTGCTGGCGGTATTTATCACAGTTGGGATAATTATCGGAATGGTGGATTTGGTTAAGTACATAATATTAATATTCAAAACCAATCCAATTGACACTTACGATTTATGTCAGAAGTTCTTGGGACACGTACTTCTTCTGGTTGTGGGGGTGGAGCTGGTAGCAATGCTTGTAATGCATACCCCGGGAAGCGTCATTGAGGTGCTTTTGTATGCAATTGCCAGAAACATGCTTATAGGGAGTAAGGGTGCCCTGGATTCTATATTGGGAGTTGCTTCTATAGCTGCAATTTTTGCTATTAAAAGGTACCTTTTCGTTAGCAGTATTTCAGAAAATAATGATACCAGTGACAGTAGTGATGAATAATTAGTGGAGGTATGCGCAGTTGACAATCAGATATGAACTGACAAAGGAAGACAAGAAAACGGGGGCAAGGCTTGGAAAATTACATACGCCTCATGGAAGCATTGATACTCCGGTATTTATGCCCGTAGGCACCCAGGCAACGGTAAAAGCCATGACTCCTCATGAATTAAAGGAGATCGGGGCACAGATAATATTAAGCAATACATATCATTTGTATATAAGGCCGGGACACAAGCTGGTGGAGAAAGCAGGAGGGCTTCACGGATTCATGAACTGGGATAGGCCGATACTCACGGACAGCGGAGGTTTTCAGGTATTCAGCCTTAATGACTTAAGAAAGATTTCCGAAGAAGGTGTAGAATTCAAATCCCATCTTGATGGATCAAAACACTTTTTTACTCCTGAGTATGTAATGGAGATTGAAAACTCTCTTGGAGCTGATATTATAATGGCCTTCGACGAGTGTACTCCTTATCCCTGCGAGCATGATTATGCCAAAAAATCGATGGAAAGAACTGCAAGGTGGCTGAAAAGGTGTAAAGAGGCGCACCATAATACTGAGAAGCAGTCCCTTTTCGGCATAGTACAAGGAAGCGTTTATAAGGATTTAAGGCTGGAGAGCGTAAAGAGGACTGTGGATATGGATTTGCCGGGCTATTCAATAGGGGGACTGAGCGTTGGGGAGCCAAAGAAATTAATGAACGAGGTACTGGAATATACAGTTCCGGAGCTTCCTAAGGATAAGCCAAGATACCTTATGGGTGTGGGCAGCCCTGATTGCCTGATAGACGGCTCCATCAGAGGAATAGATATGTTTGACTGCGTGCTGCCGACAAGGATTGCCCGAAACGGTACGGTGATGACCTCAAAAGGAAAGCTTGTTGTAAGGAATGCAGAATATGCCGAGGATTTCAGACCTCTTGATGATGAATGCGACTGCTATGCATGCAGGAACTTCTCGAGAGCTTATATAAGGCATCTTATTAAGGCAGGAGAAATATTGGGAGGAAGGTTGACTACCATTCATAACCTGAGGTTTCTCCAGAATTTAATGGCAAAGATACGGAAAGCTATAGAAACTGACAGCCTTACTGAATTCAGAAATGACTTTTTTGAAAAATACGGTTATGAAAAGTAATTGAAATGCGAGAAAATAATGTTAGTTGAGGATGAATACCGGGAAGGATTTTTTAATTATGTATTGAATAATATAATTCAAGGGGAAAACCTTTGAAGGAACAAAAGATATGAAAGGAGGAGTATAAAGAGTGAATCAGTACGGATGGATTTTACCTTATATAGTTGTTATCGCAGCATTTTACTTTTTCCTGATAAGACCACAGAAGAAAAAAGAAAAAGCAACTCAGGAAATGAGGAACAGCGTTAAAGAGGGCACATCAATTGTAACAATTGGTGGAATATACGGAAAGGTTGTTAATGCTAAGGAAGATATTCTTACCATTGAGGTTGGAGCAGATAAAGTAAAGCTTAGAATTGCCAGATGGGCAGTTGGAAGGGTAATAGAAGATAACGAAGAAAAGTAACTTGTATTCAAGTTACTTTTTTCATTTGCGAATAAATATTCCCTATGGCGAATAGATTTATAGAGAACAAACCTTGCAAAATTACTATAGGGGGTTTTTATATGAGAAAGCTGAAAAACTTTACAAAAAATGCAGCTGCAGAAGAAAAAGGATTTAATATATATGGGGTATTCTTGAAAGCACTTGGAATATGCTTTGCCATATCTTTTGTATTAATAATACTATACGCTTTAATTCTTTCATTCACCAGCATGAGTGATTCAACCATGAACATGACTATACAAATTATTATGATTGTTAGTATAACGATTTCAAGCATTTACGGAGGAAAGAGGGTTGCAAGAAAAGGCTGGCTGTTTGGGCTGGTATTGGGACTAGCATTTACATTGCTTTTGGTGCCTCTAAGCATAAGCTTCTCACAGAGCTTCAGCCTTGACAAGTACTTTGCGGCAAAAACATTTATGGGCAGTGCGGTAGGCTTGATTGGAGGAATAATTGGCGTTAACCTTAACTAATTTCAAATTTTACTTTTCCATAATACACTAATATGTTATAATTTTAGAGTGATAAAACATGGAGGAGGAAACTAAATGATGCATATCAGAACTATCAACAGCAAATCGTTATGTGAAAGCGCACTAAAAGGCGGTTGCGGGGAATGCCAGAATTCATGCCAGTCAGCATGCAAGACTTCCTGCACAGTAGCAAACCAGAAATGCGAGAATGTTGAAAACAGCAGAGTAAAGCCTGAAACATCGCATAAGAATTCTATTTAAGGTAACAATACAAATATTATTTTGTACAATAGGCAGTAATATGTAGGAAATGCTTTATGCAATACTACATGTTACTGCTTTAAAGCGCTTTTACAGGAGGAAACATGTTAATATCGTACAAGCAGTATAGCCCTAAAATTGAGAAGAATGCATTTATTGCAGAAAACAGCACTATTATTGGCAGATGCTTCATAGGTGAGGATTGCAGTATTTGGTACAATGCAGTGCTTAGAGCCGATGTCAATGAAATAATAGTAGGACGAGGAGCAAATATCCAGGACGCATGTATTGTACACTGCGATAATGATTATAAGGCCATCATAGGAGAAAATGTCACAGTGGGGCATAATGCAATTATTCACGGATGCACCATAGGCAGTAACTGCCTTGTAGGAATGGGATCCACAATACTGGATGGCGCAGTTATAGGAGACAATGTGATAGTCGGGGCCAATTCATTGATTACTTCAGGCAAGATAATTCCATCAGGAGTACTTGTTATGGGAAGTCCGGCAAAGGTCGTGAGAGAGCTTACTCCTGAGGAAATAGAAGGAATCAGCCATTCCGTTGAAGGCTACATAAAGCTTTCGGGGGAATATTTGAATGGGATATAAAATAGAAAAAAGCAAATAATACATATGCAAGTGCATTTGTGAAAATGTAGAAGCATTGGAAAAAGTAAATCAGAGCAATATTTCTTTCAGATTGACTAGGAATTATAAAAGTAATATAATAACCATTGTGAAACTAAATAAGGGGGAGTAAACAAATGAAGTCAAAAAGCCTAATAGTGTTTCTTGCAATAGTTTTATTAATTTCATTGTTTGCGTATATTGCGTTCTTCGGGCTTAATATAGGGAAATATGAAATTTTACCTGTTCAGAAGCTAATAAAATTGGGTCTTGATTTGAGAGGCGGAGCAACGGTGCTTCTGGAAGCTAAGGATAATCCAAATGATCCGGTAAACGATGAGAAAATGGCGAGAGCGGTTGCTACCTTGAGAGAACGTGTAGATGCGCTGGGAGTCGCAGAACCGGTTATAACAAGAGTCGGAAAGAATAGAATAGAAGTGCAGCTTCCTGAAATTCAGGATCCGCAGAGAGCCTTGGACCTTATTGGACAGACAGCACAGCTTGAATTTATTGAACAAGAAACAAAGCAGGTTATATTGACCGGTGAAGATATAAAGAAAGCAGAGGCAGTATATCAGCAAAGCAGCAGTGGAGTTGGACAGGAACCGGTTGTTTCCTTCGAACTGTCACCTGCAGGTGCAAAGAAATTTGCTGCAGCTACTGAAAGAAACATCGGTAAAGTAATAGGAATTTATCTTGATAAGAATGCAATTTCACTTCCTACAGTACAAAGTGTAATTCCTGATGGCAAGGGTATAATAACAGGCTCTGCCACTATGCAGGAAGCCGGCGATTTGGCTACATTGATAAGGGCAGGTGCACTTCCGGTACAGCTGGAAACTCTTTCAGTTACAGCAGTTGGACCGCAGCTTGGTGCTAATTCCTTTGAACAGAGTATTCTTGCAGGACAAATAGGCATATTGCTAGTATTTATTTTCATGATATTCTACTATAGAATGCCTGGTTTGATTGCAGATATAACCTTGATACTATATCTCTTACTTACATTATTTGTACTTGCAGCACTGAAGGCAACTCTTACATTGCCGGGTATTGCAGGCTTGGTTCTTTCGGTTGGTATGGCAGTTGACGCCAATGTCGTAATCTATGAGAGAATAAAGGATGAGCTGAAGCTAGGAAAGACTTTGAGAGCTGCCATAGAGAGCGTCTTTAGAAGAGCCTTCCTGACCATATTTGACTCTAACCTTACTACAGTAATTGCATGTATCATACTGTTCTACTTTGGAGCAGGGCCAATCAAAGGCTTTGCAGTAACTCTAATAATCGGTGTAATTATAAGTATGTTCACTGCAATAACTGTTACGAAATATATGATGAGGTTGCTCACAAACGGTGGAATATTAAAGAGCATGAGATACTTTGGCGAAAGGGGAGTGAAATAATATGAGAACCATTGACTTTATGGGACGCAAGAAATTATGGTTTGGAATATCGCTTACCCTGTTGGCAATAGGCCTGATATTTATGATAATAAACGGCGGATTGAACCTGGGTATAGACTTCGTTGGAGGAAGTACCATCCATGCTACAATAGGAAAAACTTTTGATGTATCCGAAATCAGAGAGATAATGGACAAATATGATCCTGAAGCAACTATAACTCATGCAGGTCAAAATAAGGATCAGGTTATAGTAAGAACCAAGGTAACCTTTGATAACGCAAAAAGAAATGAGATAGTAAAGGCTTTTTCCGATAAATATGCAATTAAATCAGAAAATATTTCCTTTGAAACAATAGGACCTACTGTAGGAAAAGAATTGTCTACGCAGGCACTTATTGCAGTACTTCTTGCATTTTTAGGGATAATGATATATGTATCCTTCAGGTTTGAATGGAGGTTCGGACTGGCTTCCATAACAGCATTAGTACATGATACAGCTATGATGGTTGCTGCATATGCAGTTTTCCAGATACCTGTAAACAGTACATTCATTGCTGCAGTCCTGACAATTATAGGTTACTCAATCAATGATACAATCGTTATATTTGACAGGATCAGAGAAAACCTTAAGCATGAGCATGGAAGAAAGATCGACTATGATAAACTGGTTAACGAGTCTGTAACTCAGACACTTGTCCGTTCAATCAATACATCAGTGACTACATTGATCACAGTATTCGCTTTATACTTCCTGGGTGTACCTGCTATAAAGGAATTTGCATTCCCAATGATTATTGGTATTATAAGCGGTTGTTACTCAACAATATTTATAGCAAGTCCGTTATGGGTAATATTCAGACAGAAGTTCAAAGCAGCTCAATAATAATAGTCTTTAAGGTAACAGTTAAAAGCTGTTACCTTCTTAGTTTTTGGCACAATAAAATTGTTGAAGTATAGACTAAAAAGCTTTATATTAGTATTGTTAGGGTTGACTGTTAAATAAAAGTGCGGGAGGGTTTAATGTGCAGGTTATTTTAGTTGTCTCAATGGTTTTTTCCATCATTGTAGCTTTATTTGCAGTCCAAAACGCAGGAATAGTTGTAGTCAACTTGCTATGGTATAAGGTGAGCTTGTCACAGGCAGTGATAATTCTTGGTTCTGCTTTGATAGGGGTACTTATCATGGTGCCGTTTGACATAGCAAGGACAATAAAGAACAAGCTTAAGATAATGGAACTTTCAGGTGAGAATAAGAGGCTAAAAGAAGAACTGAAGAAAATAAATGCAGAGAAAGCAGCAGCTGCAGAGAAAACAGCTGGTGCTCCGGCGAAGCCCCAGGTGGTGGAACCGGATGATAATACAGGAAATCAGTAATTTATAGATAGGCATGTGATGGAATATTGAACAAAAGATGGACAGCTTATGACAAAAGTATGGAAAATCTTGAATCAATCATAAATGAATTTCAAATATCCGAGATAGTAGCCAGGGCGATGGTTAACAGAGGCATAAATACAGTACCGAAAGTAAGGGTATTCCTTAATACGGATTTGGATTCACTCTATGACCCATATCTCTTGGCAGGGATGGAGAAGTCTGTAGATAGAATACTGGAGGCCGTAAAATGCAAAGAAATAATATGCGTCTATGGAGATTATGATGTAGATGGGATTACCTCTACTGCAGTAATGGTAAGAACGCTGAAGAAGCTTGGTGCTAATGCGGTGTATTATATACCCAACAGGATTGAAGAGGGCTATGGCCTGAGTATAAGCTCCATGGACAGGATAAAGGAGCTTGGAGCGAAGCTTATTGTTACGGTGGATTGCGGGATCAGGTCCAATGAGGTAGTTGATTATGCAAAGAGCTTGGGAATGGAAATAATAATAACGGACCATCATGAGTGCGAAGGTGAACTGCCTAAGGCATACAGCATCGTAAATCCGCATCAATACAGCTGCAGCTATTCCCACAAAAACCTGGCGGGTGTCGGAGTTGCATATAAACTGGCATGTGCTTTACTTGGAAAAGAAGGTATAGATGATTTTGCAGAGGAACTTATAGATATTGTTTCGATAGGGACAATAGCTGATGTTGTGCCTCTCCTGGATGAAAACCGCATAATAGTGAAAAATGGCCTTAAGAAAATACAAAACACAGAGAACGAGGGCATAAAAGCTCTGCTTTCGGTATCCGGGCTAAGCGGTAAGGAGCTTAGTGCATACAACGTAGCTTTTGTGCTCGCTCCAAGGATAAATGCAGCAGGCAGGATTGCAGATGCGGCCGAATGCGTTGAGCTTTTGCTGACCGATAATCCAGGTAAGGCTATGGATATAGCAAGGAAGCTGGATTCAGACAACCGGGAGCGCCAGGCAATAGAAAATGATATACTGAACAAAGCAATTACGATAATTGAAAAGACAGTAGATGTTGAAAATGCCAGGGTGCTGGTGCTGAGCAGCGAGAGTTGGCATATAGGTGTTATAGGCATTGTGGCTTCGCGGCTGGTAGATAAATACTATCTTCCAACCTTCATAATGTCAAGGGATGGGGAGCTTTGTAAAGGCTCTGCAAGAAGCATCCCGGGCTTTAATATATTCGAAGCAATGTCCAAGTACAGCAATCTGTTTGAAAAGTATGGCGGACATGAAATGGCTGCAGGTTTTACAATAAAGGCCGATAGAGTAGACGAGCTTAGTAAATGTCTGAGCTTTGAAGCTGAGAGCGTATTGGGCAGGGATAAGCTCCTGCCTGAGATAATGGTAGACTATAAGCTTGAACCGGAGGATGTCACCCTGGAGACTGTAAGGCAGCTAAAGCTATTGGAACCTTTTGGAACAGGCAATCCAAGCCCGATTTTTGTATACAGGGGACTTAAGGTAGTGTCCTCAAAAGCAGTGGGCAACGAGTCCAAACATCTTTCTCTGACAGCTTATGACGGCATTAATGAGATTAAATGTATTGCTTATAATTTAGGAAGTATGCAAAAAATGTTATCATCCGGTCAAAAAATTGATATAATATGTAATGTTGAGAACAATATCTGGAACAATGTTGAAACTGTGCAGTTGAACATAAAGGATATCAAAATAATAAATGGGGGTAGTACTTATGGATCTGGAAAAGTATATAAGAGCAATTGAAGGTTTCCCGAAGGAAGGCGTAAACTTTAAGGATGTGACGACGCTTTTGAAAGAGGGAGATGCTTTCAAATATGCTGTGAAATCCATTGCGGATAAGCTAAGGGACCTTAATGTAGATTTGGTTGTGGGACCGGAAGCGAGAGGCTTCATATTCGGAGCACCTGTAGCTTATGAGCTTGGTGTGGGCTTTGTTCCGGTAAGGAAACCAGGCAAGCTCCCGGCAGAAACAGTACGGTACGAGTATGAACTGGAATATGGGAAGGACGCACTTGAGATCCACAGGGATGCAATAAAAAAAGGTGCAAGAGTAGCCTTGGTAGACGATTTGCTTGCAACCGGGGGTACTATCCTTTCAGCAGCTAAGCTGGTAGAGCAGCTTGGAGGAGAAGTGGTGCATATTGGCTTCCTTATTGAACTGGAATTCTTAAATGGAAGGAATAATCTTAAGGACTATGATGTAAGCTCAATTATCAAATATTAAGGTCAGAGCATAATATATGCAGTATATAAAATATTATATTTGATAAATAAGTACAAATATACTAAAATAGATTTAATAGTTTAAAGCTGGTGCTACCAGCTTTTTTAGTAGTATAATCCGTTAAGCGGAATCTCTTTTTACTTTTTTAATCAAGATTCCGAAAAACGTTTTCCTGATCGTTATTGAATTCGCAGTATACCCCGATATTTGCAGTCAAATACACATTCTAAAAGTTGGTGTTGTTTATGTTACAGGATTTAATGAACATAATTAAAAAGTATAACCCTAACAACGATGCTGAGATCGTTGAAAGGGCTTATAACTATGCAGTAAAAGCCCATGACGGACAAAAGAGGGTTTCGGGAGAGGACTATATTATCCATCCGGTTGAAGTGGCGAAAATACTTGCAGAGCTGAACATGGACAATGTCACAATTGCTGCGGGAATACTGCATGACGTTGTGGAAGATACAAAATGCACTTTGGAAGACTGTAAGAATCTTTTTGGCGAAGAGATAGCCATGCTCGTAGACGGTGTGACCAAGTTGGGAAAGCTGGAATACAAGACTAAAGAAGAGCAGCAGGCAGAAAGTCTTAGAAAAATGTTCATTGCTATGGCGAAGGATATAAGAGTAATACTTATTAAGCTTGCTGACAGGCTGCACAACATGCGTACTCTCAAATACATGCCGCCTGAGAAACAGAAGGAAAAGGCCAAAGAGACCATAGAAATTTATGCTCCGATTGCCCACAGGCTGGGAATATCAAAGATAAAGTGGGAAATGGAGGACCTTGCATTAAGATACCTTGAGCCTAAAGAATATTATGAACTTGTGGACAAGGTAGCTAAAAAGAGAAAAGAACGTGAGGATGAAATTAATCATGTTATCGAAATCCTGAAGGTAAAGTTCAAGGAGGTAGGAATAGAAGCCCATATTGAAGGAAGGCCGAAGAGCTTCTACAGCATTTACAGGAAAATGTACTACCAGAACAAGAGCTTTGAACAGATATTTGACCTTACAGCAGTAAGGATAATTGTGGATACAGTAAAGGATTGCTATGGAGTACTTGGCATAGTTCACACTCTGTGGAAGCCCATACCGGGAAGATTCAAGGATTATATAGCAATGCCGAAGCCGAATATGTACCAGTCGCTGCATACGACTCTGCTCGGCTCCGACGGGCAGCCCTTTGAAGTGCAGATAAGAACCTGGGATATGCATAAAACCTCTGAAATAGGTATAGCTGCTCATTGGAAGTACAAGGAAGGCAAGACATCCCAGACGGAATTCGATGAAAAACTGAAGTGGCTGAGGCAAATGCTCGAATGGCAGAATGAGATAAAAGATACCAGGGAATTCATGGAAACCTTGAAGGTTGATTTATTTACCGATGAAGTATATGTATTCACTCCAAAGGGTGATGTGGTTGACTTGCCGGTAGAGTCAACCCCAGTAGATTTTGCATATAAGATACACAGCCAGATAGGAAACAGGTGCATAGGGGCGAAAATAAACGGAAGAATAGTAACCCTGGATTATAAGCTCCAGAACGGGGATATCGTAGAAGTAATCACTTCAGCTGTAGCTAATGGCCCAAGCCGTGACTGGCTGAAAATAGTAAAGAGCTCACAGGCTAAGAATAAGATAAGACAGTGGTTTAAGAAAGAAAAAAGAGAAGAGAATATTCAAAAGGGAAAAGAACTGCTTGAAAAAGAAATACGGCGACATGGATATACTGCGGCACAGCTTTTGAAGCCTGAATGGCTGGAAACCATCTATAGGAGGTTAAGCCTGCACACTGTGGATGATTTGTATTCATCTCTTGGATATGGAGGCTTGACGCCCAATCAGATAATAACAAAGCTGAAGGAAGAGTTCAGAAAAACTCAGAAGCTTGAAGAGCGGGAAGAGGAAAGCATTGAGCGCCAGGTGGAAAAATCTCAGGAAAGAAGGGAAAGGCATAACAGCACCGGTGTCAAGGTCAAAGGCGTGGATAATATTATGATAAGATTTTCCAAATGCTGCAATCCTGTACCCGGTGATGAAATAATAGGATATATTACTAAAGGCAGAGGAGTGTCTGTACATCAAAAGGATTGCCCGAATGTAGTAGATCTTATGAATGAAGAAGAAAGGCTCATAGAGGTTGAATGGAATACCCAGACCAAGGTGTCCTATAACGCGGATGTAGAAGTAAGGGCAACTGACAGAAAGGGACTTCTTGCAGAAATAACCACCATAATAGATGAAAGCAAAGTTAATATTAATTCCTTCCATTCAAGAACAACAAAAGACAAGGTAGCAATTATAAATTTTATATTAGAAATAACAGATATTGAACAGCTAAACAAGCTGATAAGAAAATTCAGGAAAATAGAAGGCGTAATGGACGTATTCAGGGCGAAGCAATAAGCTTGGGTATTCCTAAAGAGTATGGTTGCGCGTTACGAGTTACGAGTTGCGCGTGTTAAGAATGGCTTTGGAGAGGGCTGTTAAAGGGAATTACAAAAGTTGGTTGCTAGAATACAAAATTCTGGCTAGAGAAAGACTTCGAAGGTATGCTTTAATCTCGAAACGCGAAACTCGAAACGCGTAACGAAACTTAAGAGGAATACAGGAGGAATGTCATGCGCGCAGTTGTACAGAGGGTAAGCAGTGGAAGTGTCACTGTTGATGAGAAAATTGTTGGGAGTATAGGCAAGGGGTTTGTTGTATTGCTCGGCGTAAGCGAGAAGGATACAGAAGAGGATATGCTGTACATGACAGATAAAATTATCAATTTGAGAATATTTGAGGATGAAGACGGGAAAATGAACCTCTCCTTGTTGGATATCAAGGGAGAGCTGCTGGTGGTTTCACAGTTCACCTTATATGGAGACTGCAGGAAGGGAAGAAGACCTAATTTCATGAGCGCAGCCAGACCTGAAAAGGCTGAAGAACTGTATAATGCATTTGTCAAAAAGTGCGGGGAAATGGGTGTAAAGACTGAAACAGGCACTTTTCAGGCGGATATGAAGGTTCGCATTGAAAATGACGGGCCTGTTACAGTTATTGTTGACAGTGAGAAAATCATATAGAAAGGTTGAAAATTATGGAATTTAAAAGGCTTCCTTTAGGAATATACCAGGCAAACTGCTACATTCTGAATGATGAAAATACCAAGGAAACAGCAGTAATTGATCCGGGCGGGGATTTTCCGGAGATAAGAAGCTATATTGAAGCCAAAGGGTTAAAAATCAAATATATCATTATTACCCATGGGCATGGAGATCATATTGGCGCTCTCAGTGAGTTGAAGGATTATTCCAATGCACCTGTGTGCATACACAGGGAGGACAGCGAAATGCTTAAGAACAGCAGTAAAAACTACAGTGCAGAGATGGGCGGCCCGCAGGTAAATATTTCGCCTGACAGGCTGCTGGAAGATGGAGATGTCTTGGAGCTTGGAGATACAAAGCTCAATATTATATATACACCCGGACACTCCAGGGGAGGAATATGCATATACTGTGACGGAAATTTGTTTTCGGGAGATACGCTTTTTGCATGCTCTATAGGACGTACAGACTTGTACGGAGGATCTTTTGATGAGATCATTGCCTCAATAAAGGAAAAGCTATTGGTCTTACCGGATGAAACTGCAGTTTACCCTGGACACGGGCCATCATCAACGATATTGACAGAAAAAAAGAGAAATCCTTTCTTGAATTAACCTTAAAAGACTTATTTAAAGTATTGGTAAATGAATATGCTTAAGACAAAAGGAGAAACTAATACTATAACTTCACCAAGGAGAGGTTTTATGAATAAGTCTAATAAGAAAGCTCTGACCGGAAAGAATGGTAAAAGCAAGCTGCACCAGGAATACGGCGAGATGATAGACATGATAGAATCAGGAATGGAAGATTATGAAATAGCTTCTGAACTTGGAGTAGCATCGAGCTATGTTTCTGATGTAAAGAATCAAATATATAATGATATGGTTTAGGTGAAGCAATGATAGGAATCAGACTTGAAAACCACGGTTATTACAATGAAACAGCGGATATTGTAAGAATGTATTTCGGAAAGTGCGAAATTGAAAGATCAGAAAAAGCTTTGGCAGATGACCAAAGCTTTTTGCAGGAATATGATGTTTTCATATTAAGCAGTCTCGAAATTAATGAGGAAAGCTGTACATGCACTTCTATGTACATAGATAAGCAAAGACAGGAAAAAAGGACAGTAAAAAATAAAATAGAACTGACTAATGAAAAAGCATTGAAGCGTCTGGTAAAGAAGTCCATGTACAAGCTATTGTCCGTAGTATTTGGAAGAGAATACCCATGGGGAATCCTTACAGGTATAAGACCTGTCAAAATAGTTCACGAGCTCATGGACAAAGGATTGTCAGAAGCTGTTATACCTGAGAGGCTGGTTGAAGAGTATCTCATGAGTGAGGATAGAGCTCGGCTGGCAGTTGAAATTGGCGGTATTGAAAGACCGTTTATATACCCGGTCAATGATGCTGCGGTAAGCATATACATAGGCATACCCTTTTGTCCAAGCCGGTGCCATTACTGTTCTTTCACTTCCAATTCAATAAGTACATACCGTACTTATGTTGAGCCTTATCTGGAAAGCCTTATAAAGGAAGTGAGAAGTGTTTCTGAGTACCTGAGCAGCAAGAATTACAGGGTGCAAAGCATATATATCGGAGGAGGTACACCTACGTCCTTAAATGCAGAACAGCTTGAAAGGCTTATGCTGTGCATCAACCAATGTTTTGGAGATCAGGCTGATGAATTTACCTGCGAGGCTGGCAGGCCTGATTCCATTACCGAGGAAAAGCTGCAGGTACTGTTCGAGAATAATGTCGGTAGAATAAGCATAAATCCACAGACTATGAATGACGCTACCCTGAAGTGTATCGGGAGGGCACACGATACCGGGCAGATTCTGGAAAGCTTCAGCTTAGCCCGGAATATCGGCTTTAATAATATCAATATGGACATTATATTGGGACTTCCCGGAGAAACTATGGAGGAACTGGTTCATACACTGGAGGAGATAAAGAAGCTGGGTCCCGAGAACGTTACGGTACATACCATGGCAATAAAGAGGGCTTCTTTGTATAATGAAGATTTTACAGGTAAGGCTATACCCAATGATGAGATCGTATCAAATATGATGGACTATACAAAAACCTTCCTTCGGGACATGGGCATGCACCCGTATTATTTGTACAGGCAGAAGCATATGCTTCAGAATATGGAGAATATCGGCTTTTCAAAGAAGGGTTTTGAATGCTTATACAATATGCAGATAATTGAGGAGAAACAGACCAACGTTGCTTTTGGTGCAGATGCTGTAACCAAGATTGTAATAAGCAGCGAGAACAGGATAGAAAGGCAGCACAATATAAAGGATGTAAAGCTTTATATAGAAAATATCGAAGCGATGATAAACAATAAACTGGATATTTTGGGACAGTTGGATAAAAAATATTGACATATGTGCAACTCAATATTATAATATGTAATTATTATACAATAACTGGCTTTGAACGGGAAAGTAGGCATTTGACGCTATACAGGGAGAGGATATCGTGCACTTTAGTGCTCTGACTGGAAGTATCCTTATGGCATAGACTGCTGAAGGACACCCGGGAGTCCGGCTGCTGAACGAAATTCGCTAGGCTGCCGCGTACATTCTGCGTTAAAGAAAAGAGATGGTTTATCCAAACAGGGTGGCACCACGGGATTAGAGCTCCCGTCCCTGACAGTATGTCAGGGACGGGAGATTTTTGTTTTTAAAGTTACAATACTGGGATTAATTAATGTAGGTTTTAATAAATCAAAACTAGGAGGCGTTATATATGGCAAGAATAAAAAGGACACACATGTGCGGTGAGCTAGGCCTGGATAATCTGGGAGGAAAGGTTACTGTTACAGGCTGGGTTCAGAAGAGAAGGGACCTTGGAGGACTGATCTTCATAGATCTAAGGGACAGAAGCGGTATTATCCAATGTACAGTAAATAAGGATGTAACACCGGATGTATTCAGTGAAGCTTTTAAGGTAAGAAGCGAATTTGTCCTGGTTGTATCAGGAGAAGTTGTAAAAAGAGCTGAAAATGCCATAAACAAAAAGATGGCTACAGGTTATATAGAAATAGCCGTAAGCAGCCTTGAAATATTAAGCAAGGCTGAGACTACACCAATATATATTGAGGATGAACTGAACGCGTCGGAACAGCTGAGACTGAAATACAGGTATCTGGACTTGAGACGTCCGTCCATGCAGAAGATACTGTTCACAAGACACAGGATTGCCAAGGTTGTAAGAGATTATATGGATCAGAATGGTTTTGTAGAAGTAGAAACACCGATACTTATTAAGACTTCCCCTGAAGGAGCGAGGGACTATCTGGTACCAAGCAGGGTTCAGCCGGGCAATTTCTTCGCATTACCCCAATCTCCGCAGCTGTTTAAGCAGATTCTCATGGTAGCAGGCTTTGATAGATACTTCCAGATTGCAAAGTGCTTCAGGGACGAAGACTTGAGGGCAGACAGGCAGCCGGAATTTACACAGATAGATATGGAGCTTTCCTTTGTTGAAAAGGAAGATGTAATGGAGCTGAATGAAGGACTTTTGAAGAGAGTTTTCAAGGAAGTTCTTGACGTAGATATTCCAACACCTTTCAAGATACTGACATACAAGGAAGCCATGGAACGCTACGGTTCAGACAAGCCGGATACAAGATTCGGCCTGGAGCTTAAGGAAATTGGAGATTTGGTTGCAAATTCAGAATTCAAGGTGTTTGCAGATACTCTTGCAAACGGCGGAATTATAAAGGCTATAAACGCTGAAGGGCTTGGAGAAAAGCTCAGCCGTAAAGAGATAGACAGCCTTGGAGAGTTTGTAAAGACATACAGAGCAAAAGGACTTGCATGGATAAATATAACCGCAGAAGGCGTTAAATCACCTATAGCCAAGTTCTTGAAGGAAGAGGAACTAAACGGTATAATTGAAAGAGTCGGTGGAAAAATAGGAGATATAATTTTTATTGTTTCCGACAAACCAAAGGTAGTATATGATGCACTGGGACAGCTTAGGCTGGAGCTTGGAAAACGCTTCGGACTCGTTGACAACAGCAGGTTTGACCTATTGTGGGTAACTGAGTTCCCTCTGCTTGATTTTGATGAGGAAGAGAACAGGTATGTGGCAATGCATCATCCTTTTACAAGTCCAATGGATGAGGACCTGGAGCTGCTTGATACCGATCCTCTCAAAGCAAGGGCAAAAGCTTATGACTGTGTATTGAACGGCTATGAGCTTGGCGGCGGCAGCATCAGAATCCATAGGCAGGAACTGCAGGAGAAGATGTTTGGACTTTTAGGATTTAGTAAGGAACAAGCATGGAGCAAGTTCGGATACCTGCTGGAAGCATTTAAATACGGCACACCCCCTCATGGAGGTTTAGCTTTCGGTCTTGACAGAATAGTAATGCTTTTGACCGGCACAGATAATATCAGAGACGTAATTGCATTTCCGAAGACACAGACAGCAAGCTGCCTGATGACAAATGCTCCTTCACCGGCAGATGCAAAGCAACTGGAAGAGCTGCACATTGAAGTAAAGGAATAATAGTTTAAACGGCCCTGCGCTGCTCGTTTCTATTAAGAATACTGCATTGCAGGGCTTTTTTGGAGGTATAGCGCATGAATCAATTTTCAAGAACAGAATTATTAATCGGTGAGGATGGAATAGAAAAACTACACAAAAGCACAGTTGCAATTTTCGGCATCGGAGGAGTTGGTTCATATACTGCCGAGGCGCTTTGCCGAAGCGGGGTAGGAAGACTGGTGCTCATAGATTATGATGATATCTGCCTTACAAATATAAACAGGCAGCTTCATGCAACCAGAAAAACAGTGGGTAAGCCTAAGGTGGAAGCAATGAGGGATAGGCTTCTGGATATCAATCCTAATGCTGATATTGTCGTGCATAATGAATTATATAATGAAGAAACCTCGGATTCACTCCTTCTTCCGGAATATGATTACGTAGTAGATGCCATAGACATGGTCACTTCGAAAATTAACCTTATAGTGAAGTGTATTGAAATGAACATACCTGTAATAAGCTGCATGGGAGCAGGCAACAAGCTTGACCCAACAAAGCTGGAGATTACTGATATTTACAAGACCTCAGTGTGCCCCCTTGCCAAGGTGATGAGGTATGAGCTGCGCAAAAGAGGGGTTAAGAAGCTGAAGGTGGTGTATTCCAAGGAGGAGCCATTGACTCCTATGAAGGATGTTGCCGATTGCAAGACCAACTGTATTTGCAGCAACAAAGAAAAAGCGAACTGTACAAAAAGAAGGCAGATACCAGGCAGTACATCCTTTGTTCCGCCTGCCGCAGGACTTGCAATTGCATCAGCTGTAGTAAGGGATATGTTGGGTGTGGAGTAGGCCTTTGGGGTCTTGTCACGAGCTACGAGCACCAAGCCGCGCTTCGAAGTCTTTGCATAAGCACGAGGCACGGGGCACGAAGCCCGAAGCCGGAAAGACTTTAAAGAAAGATGTTATTTATAAATGCAAAAGACAAAAAACAGTTGACAAAATGCATAAGTGTTATATAATAGTATTAGAATACCGGTACGGGGTATAGGAGGCGATGAGTTGGATAATAAGGAAATAAGTAAAGAGGATATTATCAATAGAATGAAAAAGATTGAAGGGCAGGCAAAAGGAATTCAGAAAATGATTGAAGAAGACAAGTGCTGCGGCGACATTATGGTTCAAATATCTGCCATAAGATCTGCAATAAACCGTGTCGGGGGACTCATCATGGACAGGTATATAAAAGAGTGCCTGAAGGAATCACTGAAGGAGAACAAGAGTGAGGAAAGCATCGAGGAAGTTATAGAGACTATTGTAAAATACGTTAAGTAAAAGGGCAGGTACTAATCTATGAAAGAAGTTGGAAAGGTAATAAAAATAGAAGACAACCAGGCAACGATACTGATTAAGAGAGGCACAGCCTGAGGTGAGTGCGGGAACTGCCAGGTAGGCAGGGAAAAACTCGAAATGGTTATGATTGCAGACAACAATGTGCGGGCAGAAGTAGGGGATGAAGTAGAAATAGACTTGGAAAACATGAATTTCATGACTGCGATACTTATTGCTTATGGTTTTCCGCTTCTTGCACTGATGGCCGGCATATTTGGCGGTTATTACGGTTTATTGGCATTTGGTATGAGCGACAATACGGCTCAAGCCCTGGGTGCAATAATTGGAATTGTTGCATTGGCAGCTTCCTATGCAGTGATAAAGTTCAATGATGAAGCAATCAAAAAAATGAAAAAATTCAAGCCTGTCATAGTAGGAATAAAAACAAAAGACAACATATAATGGTAATGCTGCATTTGTTTAATAATTTATAAATTTTTAAAATGGATAGAATAAAAGTATGCAGCAAATCTGTATATGTAAGCATTTAACAGATTTTGAAAGGAGTATTTGTAAGTGAGTAAAAACGTTCAAATAGTAAATCAACAGAATTTTGACAGTGAGGTATTGAAGTCCGATAAACCGGTATTGGTCGATTTTTGGGCGGCATGGTGCGGCCCCTGCAGGATGGTATCTCCTGTAATAGACCAACTGGCGGATGAATATGAGGGAAAGCTGAAAATTGCAAAGGTTAATGTGGATGAAAATCCTGAGCTGGCTGGTAAGTATGATATAATGAGTATCCCGTCAGTATTCCTGTTCAATAATGGAAGCAAAGTGGACGGAATAATTGGAGCAAGACCGAAGCAAGCATTTGATGAGATGTTGAGAAAGCATGTATAATTAATAGAAGCACTTATAAGCGACTTATAAGTGCTTCTAATACTTTTATAAGAAAATGTTATAATTTAAAGCGACTATTTAGCTTTAATGTTATTTACTTCTATGTTATTATTAAGTTTAAATCGTTGTTTAACTATTATCCAATAAGAAATAATATAAGTAAATCTATGCAGGAGGAATTTGATATGAGACTTAACAATATAAAAGCTTATGATGCAGAAATTGCAGATGCGATTCTAAAGGAGCTTGGCAGAGAAAGAGACAAAATAGAGCTGATAGCATCAGAAAATTTTACGTCACCTACAGTAATGGATACGCTCGGAACGGTTCTTACAAACAAATATGCAGAGGGATATCCGGGCAAAAGATACTATGGAGGCTGTGAATACGTAGATATTGTTGAGAATCTTGCAAGAGAAAGGTTAAAGGCTTTATTTGGTGCAGACCATGCAAATGTTCAGCCTCATTCAGGGTCTAGTGCGAACGAGGCGGTTTACTTTACAGTACTGGAGCCGGGAGATGTTGTAATGGGTATGGATCTGTCCCATGGAGGGCACCTTACCCATGGAAGCCCTGTCAACATGTCGGGAAAGTATTTTAAATTTGTTCATTATGGTGTGTCAAAAGATACAGGGAGAATTGACTATGACAATGTAAGGGCTATTGCCAAGGAAAATAAGCCAAAGCTTATTGTGGCAGGAGCAAGTGCATACCCCAGGAGTATAGATTTTAAAGCCTTCAAAGAGATAGCCGATGAAGTCGGAGCATTGTTTATGGTGGATATGGCACATATTGCAGGGATTGTAGCGGTGGGGCTGCACCAGAGTCCTGTACCCTATGCTGATTTTGTAACAACTACAACACACAAAACCTTAAGGGGACCCAGGGGTGGAGCAATTCTCTGCAAGCAGGAATATGCCAAAGCAATAGACAAGTCGATTTTCCCGGGAATGCAGGGCGGTCCTCTGATGAACACCATTGCAGCCAAAGCAGTATGCTTCAAGGAAGCGATGAGTGCAGAGTACAAGGAGTATATAAAGCAGGTACTGAAGAATGCTTCAGCTTTAGCAGAGGCATTGACCGCCAAAGGCTTCAACCTGGTTTCGGGAGGTACCGACAATCATTTGATGCTGCTTGACCTTAGAAATAAGAATATAACAGGCAAAGATGCAGAGAAACTGCTGGATGACATTGGAATTACAACAAACAAGAATACAATTCCTTTTGACCCGCAGAGCCCATTCATTACAAGCGGATTGAGAATAGGCACACCTGCTATAACAACAAGAGGCTTCAAGGAAGCTGATATGGAGGAAATAGCCGATATAATCGCTCTGGCTATTACAGAACCGGAATCAAAAAATGAATGCAGCAGCAGAGTAAAAGCATTGTGCGACAAGCATCCGCTTTATCCGGAATTTAAATAAGTAATCAGGTTCCGGGGCAGGGGAGGACGGTGTTTGCTCGCAAAGGCATACATAAAACCCATTGCCTATAGCCTATTGCTCATAGGTTTATATAATTGATATAATAAAGGTATGTTCAATTTAAATTCTTACTTGAACATACCTTTGTTTATTGGGGTGTATGAAGCTATGACGATGAATTATACCTATAAGTCAATAATTGATACTATACTGAAAAACATAGATATTGGGATAAATGTTGTTGACGACACGGGAAAAACATTTATTTACAATCAGCCCATGGCGGATTTGGAAGGCCTTGATGTCAACGAAGTCATGGGGAAAAGCATTCTTGACATTTTCCCCAGCCTGACGCCGGAAACAAGTACGATGCTGACGGTGCTCAAAACCGGCAAGCCTATTTATGACAGGCATCAGACATATCTGAACAATAAAGGAAAGCAGATAAATACAGTAAACAGCACAATTCCGATCATGATTGCGCCGGGAAAGTATGGAGCTCTTGAAATAGCAAAGAATATCACTAAAGAAAAGGAACTGAAGGAAAAACTTGTATATCTCCAGCAGGAGCTTGCCAGCAAAGATATTGACGATAAAAATCTCAAAGGTTATACTTTCAGGAATCTCATAGGTGAGGATGAGAAGTTTCTTAATACTGTGGAAATTGCAAAAAAGGCTGCGATGTCCTCTTCAACAGTGCTTATATTCGGTGAGACGGGTACAGGGAAAGAGTTGTTTGCGCAAAGCATACATAACGAAAGCAGCAGAAAGCACAAGCCATTCGTGGCGCAGAACTGTGCTGCACTGCCTGAGTCTCTTCTGGAAGGCATACTTTTCGGAACTACAAAAGGAAGCTTTACTGGTGCTATAAACAGACCGGGACTTTTTGAACAGGCAAGTGGCGGAACGCTTCTGCTGGACGAGGTAAACTCAATGGGTCAACAGCTTCAGGCGAAGCTTTTGAGAGTGCTTCAGGAGGGATATGTGAGAAGGGTAGGGGGACTATCGGATATATCTGTTGATGTAAGAATTTTAGCAACAACTAATGAAGATCATTCAACCTTGCTTCAGAAGGGTATCCTGAGGAAAGACTTATATTACAGATTGAACGTAATATCGGTCAATATACCCTCCCTTAGAGAAAGAAAAGCCGATATTTCACTCCTGACTGACCATTTTATAAAGAAATATAACGGCATATTGCAGAAGGATGTGTGGTATGTATCCAATGAAGTGAAAGAGGCTTTCCAGCATTATGATTGGCCGGGAAATGTAAGGGAATTGGAAAATGTGATAGAAAGCGCCATAAACATGATAAACAGCGGTCACATCATAAAGCCGGAACATATTTCTCCGGACATGCGTGAAATACTGTTCAAGTCTTACAAGAAAGAAAACAGCCTGAATTTCGACAAAAATCAATCTCTTGACAGTATACTTGAAGAGGTCGAAAAATCGCTGATAATGGAGGCTCTGCAGGAAAGCGGAAATAATATATCCAAAAGCTCGGAGCTGCTTGGTATAAAGCGGCAGACTCTGCAGCACAAACTGAAGAAATACGATATAAAGATATAGGAGACTAGTAATAGTCTCCTAATTTTAATTAACAAAAAATATATTATGCTTTGCAATGCATGCTAAAAAAGCCCGGAAGGGTTATAGCTTTATGAATACAGGCTTTCTGTCCTTGAATATTGTATAATATTCGAAGCCTATATCTGTAAGAAGAGAATGTGCACTTTTGAACCCATATCCTAATGTCCTGGGGTTGTGTGAATCAGAGCCTAGTGTTATTATTTCGCCACCGAGAGACCGGTACAGTCTGAGTATATCAGGAAGCGGATGAAAAGAGGAAAGACCGTAACGGAGGCCGGAAGTATTAATTTCTATACCTTTATTCGAATTTATCAGTTTAGACAGCACATTCCGGATTTGTTCCTCATAAATTTCATATGAAAAGCTTTCCTCCTTGCCATCAAGATAACGCCTGACACCATCCAAATGTCCCAGCACGTCAAAGTCGCTGAAGTTATCAAGGCACTGAAGCAGATCTCTGAAATAATACATAATGCCTTCCTTGTGTGTTATGCCGACCAGGTATGAGCCGTCATACATATCTTCCCTATTTACAATATGAATTGAGCCAATAATAAAATCAAAGCTCCTGTCCTTCAGCAGGGCACTGTTTTCCGCATTGAGATGGGGCTGCATGCCGACTTCTACGCCTCTGAATATTTCGAAATCCCCTGAAAATGAAGTTTTGACCGTATTCAACTCGTTAATGTAGTCGTTGTAGGAGAAGTCATAGTTTATATGGGAGCTGCCGTAATCCAGGTCAACATGATCAGTGAAGCATATGCCTTTCAAGTTTGAGCTTTTTCCTGCCATAGCCATTGAAAGCATGGGTGATTCTGAATCATTAGAGAAGCTTGAATGAACATGGAAATCGTACATAATAGTCTCCTTTTTACGCATATTAAGTATATACAGTATAATATTAAATTTTAAGCAAGACAAAGTCAATGTAAAAGTTAGCCGTAATTAGGCATGCAAATTTTTTTGCAGTGATTTGGTTATGTGAACTAATAAAAGGTTAAAAATACAGGCATATGCAAGAAATAGTAAAAACAATATGCAAATTTATTTGCACTTAGTGCAAATAAATTTGCTATATTTTGGTCTGTTTAATTATTCTGAAATATCTAATAGTTGCTTGTGATTAGAAGAAAAACTGTAAAATCAATGTTTTTTTAAATTATCATAAAACAATTTTAAAATTTTATTTTGGCATGAAGTTTGCTAAATATATAAACAGGTAGCCCTAATTATAAAAGGAGGTTTTACTTAATGAGAAAAGAGAATGTTAAGGTAATTATCTGGGGTTTAGGCGCAATGGGCGGCGGAATCGCTGATTTGCTCCTCAAAAAGAAGGGCGTGGAGATTGTAGGTGCTGTAGGCAGAGGAGCCAAGATAGGCAAGAGCATGTATGACTACATAAAGACAGAAAGAGGCGACAGACCGGATGTTATAATCGGTTCTTATGAGGATGTTATTAAAGAAAAAGCAGCCGATGTTGTTGTACTGTGCACAGACTCCTTTACAAGAAATGCTTTTGACAAGATAAAGTACTGCTTGGAGAAAAAGATCAATGTTGTATCCAGTGCAGAGGAAATGGCTTATCCTAAAGCTAAGGAACCGGAGCTTACAAAAGAATTGGATAAGATTGCAAAGGCTAATGGCGTAACAGTTCTCGGAACAGGTATAAATCCTGGACTCATGATGGATCTTCTTGTTGTAGCTTTCACCGGTGCATGTGAAGAAGTTGAGCATGTTGTTGCAAGGCGTGTAAACAGCTTGTCACCTTTCGGACCTGCAGTTATGGAAGAGCAAGGCATAGGCATTACAGTTGATGAATTCAAGAAGGGTGTTGAAACAGGCAAGCTTGCAGGCCATGTAGGTTTTGCAGAATCGATAGGTATGATATCCGATGCTATAGGCTGGAAGCTAAGCGATTTCAATCAGACCATGGAGCCGATAGTTACTGAAGTTGACAGAAAGTCACCTTACGGCTTTGCAAAAGCAGGCGATGTTGCTGGCTGTGCAATGAAGGGTTACGGATACGTTGGCGGAGAGCTTAAGATAGAAATGGATCATCCGCAGCAGATAGAACCGCAGCTTGCCGGAGTTGAAACCGGTGATTATATAATAATAAAGGGAACACCTAACGTAAACATGGCCAACAAACCGGAAATACCCGGCGGAATTGGCACAATAGCAATGTGTGTAAATATGATACCTCACGTAATAAATGCAAGGCCCGGACTCAAGACTATGATAGACCTTCCGGTACCAAGGGCAATTATGGGCGATATGAGGGAAATGATAGAAGAAGAATAGAATAGAATAGAAGAAAAATGTAGGCGAGGGACATAAAGTTTATGCTGAACATAAATATGTCCCTCGCAAAATGTTGTGGCTGTATTGGTAATTTCTCTATATACTTGACCAATATTAGTAGTTAATTTGCACTAAGAAAAGGAGCAGTGAAAAGGTGGAAAATGTAAAGGTGGCAATTTGGGGATTTGGAGCAATGGGAAGCGGTATGGCAAGAATGATTCTTAATAAACAGGGAGTGGACATAGTCGGTGTATGCGATATGCATCCTGGCAGAGTAGGCAAGAGCATTTTTGAGGTTTTGAAAGAGGAAAAAGGCAGCAGACAAGATGTAATTATTAAAGCAAATATTGATGAGGTAATATCAGAAGGAAGCTGTGACGTTTGCCTCTGTGCAACTGATTCCTATACTGAAAAAGCATTTCCGAAGCTTGCACAAGTTCTGAATAAGAAAATCAACGTAATATCAACAGCAGAAGAGATGTCATATCCTCAGGCTCAGAATCCTGAGCTTGCTGCCCAGTTGGATAAAATTGCAAAGAAAAATGGCGTGACAGTGCTTGGAACAGGTATTAATCCGGGACTTATAATGGATCTTCTGGTCGTATGCCTGACAGGCTGCATGACAAACGTTGAGCATATTGAGGCTAAGAGGGTGAACAGTTTGTCACCTTTTGGCCATGCAGTTATGGAAGAGCAGGGAGTAGGTATTACTGTTGATGAATTCGAAAAGGGCGTAAAAAACGGAACGCTTGCCGGACATGTTGGCTTTGAAGAATCTGTAAGGATGATCGGCGATGCAATCGGCTGGGAGGTAGAAAAATTCGAACAGCAGATGAAACCAATTGTAACAAAGGTAGACAGAAAATCAACCTATGGGTTTGCAGCAGCCGGCAATGTTGCAGGTGTTAACATGACAGGCCAGGGCTATGTTGACGGAGAGGTAAAAATAGATATGATACATCCGCAGCAGATTGAGCCTGAAATGGAAGGGACTCAAACCGGAGATTATATTACAATAAAGGGTACTCCGGAGGTCAATATGTCAATAAAGCCTGAGGTGCAAGGCGGATTAGGCACTATTGCAATGTGCGTCAATATGATTCCTCAGGTTATAAATTCTGAGCCTGGACTTAAGACTATGATTGATTTGCCTGTACCAAGAGCAATAATGGGTGATATGAGAAAGTTTATAAAGAAGAAATAAAGGAGTGTTGTAAAATGAACTCAGCAAAAAAAGGAGACTGGGTGCAGATACATCAGATTGTTCTTAAACCGGAGGAGAGAGCACCGCAAGTTCCTGATGATACCAAGAAGGTACCTCTTGAGCTTTGGGTAAAGGGTATAGCTCTTAGCGATGCAAAAATCGGATCTCAAATCGAGATTGAAACTGCTACCGGCAGAAGGGTTAAAGGTGAACTGACTGCAATAAACCCAAGATATGAACATGATTTTGGGGAATTTGCCCCTGAGCTGCTAAAGGTAGACATGCAGCTTAAGGAAATCCTCTTTGGAGGTGGTTCAAATGAGTAAAGATATGTCATACGCAGCAGTAATGGGAAGAAAAAATGAAATAATGAAGCAGGCAATAGGTATAGATTACAATGCATTTGAATCCGGAAGCATATCCTTCGATTATGAAAGAATGATGAGGGAAGCCGGATATACACTGGAAGAAATGCAGAAGATACAAGCCGAAACAAGCGTAGGCAATACCCCGATAGTAGAACTCAGAAACCTTACAGAATTGGCCAGGAAGCTTGCCCCTAAAGGAAAAGGAGCAAGAATTTTTATAAAGGATGAAGCTGCAAATCCTTCCGGAAGCTTTAAAGCCAGAAGAGCGGCCACTTCTGTATACCATGCAAAGAAGCTTGGCTACAAGGGAGTAATTACTGCTACAAGCGGCAACTATGGTGCAGCGGTTGCTTCACAGGCTGCAAAGAGAGGACTTAAGTGTATTGTTGTACAGGAATGCTATGACAGCAGAAAGATTGGACAGCCTGAAATACTTGAAAAGCAGCGTGCCTGTGAGGCATATGGTGCAGAGGTAATCCAGCTTACAGTCGGACCGGAGCTTTTTTACACCTTCCTGACATTGCTGGAGGAAACAGGTTACTTTAATGCATCATTATATACTCCTTTCGGAATTGCCGGAGTAGAAACCTTAGGCTATGAGCTTGCAATGCAGTTCAGGGAAAAACTGGGCAAAGATCCTGACAAGGTTATTATAACCAATGCAGGTGGCGGAAATGTGACGGGTACAGCAAGAGGCCTTATAAAAGCAGGGGCTAAGGATGTTGAGATTGTTGGAGCAAGCGTGGATCTTTCAGGTCTTCATATGGCTTCTGACAAGGATTTCAACAGAAAGTCCTTCACTACAGGACATACAGGCTTCGGCATACCGTTTGCAACCTGGCCTGACAGGTCAGACGTTCCGAGAAACGCAGCAAGACCTTTAAGATACCTTGACAGGTATGTGCTGGTAAAGCAGGGTGAGGTATTCTATGTCACAGAAGCATTATCGGTACTTGAAGGATTAGAGAGAGGACCTGCAGGGAACACATCCCTGACAGCAGCCTTTGCTCTTGCACAAGAGATGGATCAGGACCAGATCATAGTAGTTCAGGAAACTGAATACACAGGAGCAGGAAAGAGCCCGATGCCGCAGCTCAGCTTTGCTAAAAAGAACGGCATAGAGATATTGTTCGGTAATCCTGACCGCGATGAACCGGGGAAAAACATAATACTTCCGGCTCACCCATCTGATATAAAAGTAAGAGACTATGATATCAAACATGCCAGAGCATCATATATAAAGAACTGTATTAACAATTACAAGGTAACAGAAATCACTAAAGAAGATTTTGACTTCCTTGTAAAGGATGCAAAGGCAGACAATAAGTTTGTAGAAGACGTACTTGCGGAATTAAATGTGAAAATAAGATAAATGGAGGGATAGAAATGGCAGTGAAACGTGCAGATGATTATGAGGTAAGAAGACAGCACCTCGCAAATCTTTCCGATGAAGAACTGAAACAGAAATTCTGGGGGCTGGCCGAAAAAATCGTCGAGCCAATGCTGGAGCTTGGCTACAAGAACACAACTCCCGCTATTGAAAGAAGCATACTTCTTAGAATGGGTTTCTCAAGCCTTGAAGTAAAGCCTATAGTTGAAGGCGTAATAAAAAAAGGACTTATGGGCAAGGGTGCCGGCAATGTAGTATGGAGACTCTCGAAAAAGCTCGGAGTTTCTGTAAGAGAAGCCGGAGTTGGACTTGCAGAAGGCAAATACTGGGATGAAGTCGACACATTGTTTTAAAGGAGGGGAAACGTATGAAATTAGATCCTAACAAAAAGCTGGATATAAAGGAACTGCTTCAAGACCTTGAAAGCTACAGGCCAAGAAGAAGAGGCTGGCATTGGAGAGAGGGAAGAAATGAGAAGAGGATTATCGGAGACTTTGAATATCATGAAACCTCAGAAAGCCTGAAGAATTCTATTCCCCTGCCGGGAAGCCGCGGCTTCAATTATATAGATCCACAGCCGGATTGTGTCATTACTACTGAAATAGCTTCAGGAAGGTTTGAAGACGATATAAGAAGAATGAGAATGGCAGCCTGGCATGGTGCAGACCATATAATGGTTATAAGGACAGCAGGCCAGTCTCATATTGACTCTCTTATTGAAGGTACCACTCAGGGTATAGGCGGTATTGCTGTTACAAGAAAACAGTGCAGGGCTACTAGAAAAGCTCTCGATATGATAGAGGATGAAGTAGGAAGACCAATTAATTTCCATTCATATATTTCCGGCGTTGCAGGTCCTGATATAGCTGTAATGTTTGCTGAAGAAGGAGTCAATGGAGCTCACCAGGATCCACAGTACAATGTATTATATAGAAATGTAAACATGGTCAGAAGCTTTGCTGATGCGTGTGAAGCAAAAAAAATCATGGCATGGGCAGATATATTGCAGATAGATGGAGCCCACAATGCCAATGCTACTGCAATGAAAGCCTGGAAGGTAAGACCGGAGCTTATGGTTCAGCATGCCATAAACAGCATATTCTCAAGAAAGGTTGGCATCAAACCGGAGAATATAGCACTTTCTACAGTACCTCCGACAGCACCGCCGGCACCGCGTATGAGAATCGACCTTCCTTACGCCGTTGCACTGCGTGACTTCTTCAGCGAATACAAGATGAGGGCTCAGCAGAACACAAAATATATGGAATCAGACATGAGGGAAGCAACAGTTACACATACATTGGACCTCATGATTTCCAGACTTACAAGTGCTGATATACAGTCTACAATTACTCCTGATGAAGGAAGAAATGTTCCGTGGCATTACAACAACATAGCTGCGATCAACACAGCTAAGCAGGCTCTCGATGGGATGGACGGCTTAAGAGAAATGGTTAAGCTGGACAGGGAAGGGCCTTTAGGCAAGGAAGTAAGAGAGCTTAAAGAGAGAGCAGTACTCTTCATGGAAGAAATACTCGAAGTAGGCGGATACTTCAAAGCTGTTGAAAACGGCTTCTTCATAGACAGCGGTAACTATCCTGAAAGAAACGGCGATGGAATTCCAAGACAGATTGACGGCGGCATAGGCGTAGGCATGATATTTGAAAGAGATAAGGATTATTTTGCTCCTGTATCAGTTCACTACGGCTATAACAACATACCTGCAGAATTCAAGAAGGCTTCCGATGCTATAGGCGGGGATACCTTTGAAGATCCTTCAAAGATTGTATATATTGACGAGCTTGACGAGTACGATAACGTAAACGTAAGACTCAAGGATCTTGAAAAATATTATGAGACAAACACTGTAAAACCAGAGGTTGAGTGGAGAGCAGACGGAGTGGTTGCCACTACTATATTCCTCCCATTAGATGAAAGAACTGCAGAATTCGCAGCTATAAAATGCGGTGAAAAGCTTGGGCTTGAAGATGTGACGGTAGTCCATAAGCAGGCATTGCATCCTTCAGAGGGCACACTAGTTGAAATTAAGGGCAAAGTAAAATTTGACATTAATGTTAACGAGCTGGTGATTCCGGAAAAGATTCCGGTAATGTCCGACGAAGAAATCAGAGATGACATCTCCGCAAAACCAATGTTTGTTGTAGCCGCTACTGTAGGAAACGATGAACACTCGGTCGGAATGAAGGAAACATTGGATATTAAACATGGTGGAATAGAAAAGTACGGTATAAAATACCTGTATCTCGGAACCTCCTGCCCGGTTGAAAAGCTTGTTGATGCAGCTATTGAGACTAATGCAGACGCAATATTGGCAAGTACAATCATTACTCATGATGACGTTCATGTGAAGAACATGAGGAAGATACATGAGCTTTGCATAGAAAAGGGCATAAGAGACAAGGTAATGCTTGTTGTCGGAGGAACACAGGTTACCAACGAAATTGCTGTGGAAGCAGGTATGGATGCAGGCTTCGGCAGAGGCACCCACGGCAATGACGTAGCAAGCTTCCTTGTCAAGAGAAGAAGGGAAAAGCAGAACAATGAAAATTAGTGTACTGGTAGCTGAGATTGGCAGCACCACTACAGTAGTTAATGCATTTGACAGGATTATGAGCCCTTGTCCGAAATTCATCGGGCAAGGGCAAGCTCCTACTACGGTGCTTAATGGTGATGTAACCGTAGGACTTAGAGGTGCTGTAGATGACCTAAAGAGGAACCTGGGAGAGACAGAGCTTACGTGGGATGAATTCCTTGCAACCAGCAGCGCGGCAGGGGGCCTTAGGATGACAGTCCACGGCCTTGTATATGATATGACGGTAAGGGCTGCAAAGGAGGCTGCACTGGGTGCAGGAGCGATAATCAAGCATGTTACGGCAGGAAAACTAAGAAGAACAGACCTGAAGAAGATTGAGGAAATAAGGCCCAATATTATATTGGTTGCAGGGGGAGTAGACTACGGTGAAAGGGACACCGCCCTGCACAATTTTGAAATGATAGCATCCATGGGTCTCAATATTCCTGTAATATATGCAGGTAATATTGAGAATCAGGAGGAAGTTAGGCTGATTGCAGAAGAAACCGGTACAAGGCTTTATTTAGTGGAGAATGTTTACCCAAAGGTTGACATGCTTAATGTAGAACCTACCAGAAAAGTCATTCAGGAGGTTTTTGAAGAGCATATTATACATGCACCCGGGATGAGCACAGTAAGAGATATGGTGAAGGGACCGATTATACCAACACCTGGAGCGGTAATGGAAGCCGCGAAGCTTCTTAAGGAGTATTTGGGTGACCTTGTTGTATTCGATGTAGGAGGTGCAACAACGGATGTCCACTCAGTTACAGAAGGCTCGGAAGAAGTAAATTTGATGCTTATAAGCCCCGAACCTGTAGCGAAGAGAACTGTTGAAGGAGATCTGGGAGTATATGTGAACCTTGAACATATAGTGGAGAAGATAGGCTTGGAAAACCTGAAAAAGGAATTCCCGGATGCAGAAGAGCTTATAAAAAATAAAAAGCCAATTCCTGAGACAGACAGGGAAAAACAGTTTATCGAAAGTCTGACCAAAGAGGCCGTACTTACATCTTTGGAACGTCATGCGGGCAGACTCAGATACTTGTATGGTCCTAGCGGAAAAAAGACGGTCGCAGAGGGAAAGGACCTTACTAATATTAAGTATGTTATTGGAACCGGAGGAGCCTTAACAAGACTTCCTAACCGGATTGAAATACTGAAGGCAGTCGGACTGTACTCAAAAGGAACGGAGCTGTATCCTGGAAAGGAAGCTAAGATACTGGTTGACAACCATTATATAATGGCTTCCCTGGGAGTGCTCTCCAAAAGATTCCCGGAAGCGGCACTGGAGCTTATGAAGCAAAGTATGCAAATCTAGCTTTGCTGGATATGAGTCACTAGTCACTAGTAGCCAGACACTAGAATTTAGGCAGAGCTTCGAAGGCATTGCTTAATCTAGAGACTAGAGACTAGGAACTAGAGACTGGAGACTAGTTAGGAGGTGAGGTGAATTATGAGTTATCCTGCTATAAGAGTTGATTTGAAAAAGCTTACGCACAACACTAAAGTGTTGGTGGAGAAGTGCGGCAGGCTTGGAATTGATATAGTACCCGTAACAAAGGTATACTGCGGAATGCCGGAAATAGCCAGGGCATCTGTAGCTGCCGGAGTAAAAATGCTTGCTGACTCAAGAATTGAGAATATCATCAAGCTGAAGGGTCTGGATGTGACTAAGGTGCTGCTTAGGATTCCGATGCTGTCGCAGGTTGATGAAATAGTTGAGCATGTAGATATCAGTCTTAACTCAGAGTATAAAGTGATAAAAGCCCTCTCCGATAGGGCACAGGAAAAGGGGAAGGTTCATAAGATAGTACTTATGGTAGACCTTGGCGACCTTAGAGAAGGGGTTTGGTACGAGACAGCAGTTGAATTTGCAGGAAGAATAATGGAGCTGCAGGGCGTAAGGCTTGTAGGAGTAGGAACGAATCTTACCTGCTACGGAGCGGTTATTCCAAGCAGGAAGAACCTTGGCCAGCTGGTTGCTGTAGCAGAGGAGATTGAAAAAAAATATAATGTCAAGCTGGATATAATCTCCGGAGGAAACTCAAGCAGCATACACCTTATAGAAAAGAATGAGGTTCCGCAAAGAGTCAACCAGCTAAGACTTGGTGAAGCGATAGTACTGGGGAATGAAACTGCATACGGGGAAAGAATAGAAGGTACTCATGCCGACGTATTCACATATATGGCTGAAATAATAGAGCTTAAGGAAAAGCCCTCCGTTCCCACAGGAGAGACAGGAGTTGACGCTTTCGGCGAGAAACCGGTATTTACTGACAGAGGCATCAGGAAAAGAGCCATTCTGGCTTCCGGAAGGCAGGACCTGAAGGTAGACGGCATAACGCCCAGAGACAAGGCTGCAATCGTAATAGGAGCCAGCAGCGATCATTTGATTGTTGACGTAAGCGACTGCGGGAAGGAGTACCAGGTAGGAGACATAATGGAGTTTGACATGAGCTATGGTGCATTGCTTGCAGCCTTCACATCAGAGTATGTGGATAAGGTAATAGAATAAGCTATTTGAGTAAGCGGAGGGAAAAACCTCTGCTTTTTTTATCTTTAACTTTACCACTATTTGTTATACAATGTAACTTAGGAGGTGAGGGCACATTTGAGAAAAAGGATTGCAGTTCCGGCGATATTTCTGATTATATGTGCGTTGCTGGTCACCGTAAGTGCATATTGCGACGAGGATAGAAGCTACTACATGAGCAGCTTCAGGGTAAATGTACAGTTGGACAGCTTGGGGAATATGGATATCATGGAGAAAATAACCTATGAGTTCGACGGCAGCTTCAGAGGTGTGTACAGGACGATCAAGACAGCAGGAAGTGACGGCTTAGACGCTATTGAGGTTTATAGGCTTCAGAACGGAGAGACGGTGCAGCTTACAAATGACAACTCCGAAAGGGAAGACACTTTTCAGTTGATAGATGAAGACAATGGCATAATGTTGAAAATATTCTCTGCAGCAAAAGATGCCAGCAGGACCTTTATCATAAAATACAGGGTTATAAACGCAGCGGTAAAGTACAATGATATTGGAGAGCTTTACTGGCAGTTTATGGGCAAAGACACGGATGTGCTAATCGAGAACTTTGACTTGAAAATTACACTTCCGGAAGGAGCAGGCAAAGAGCAGATAAAAATCTTCGGACACGGTCCTCTATCCGGGGTATCGGAAATAATCGATTCTCAAAATGTGAGCTTCAAGGTTGAAAAGCTTCCGCCTCACAACTTTGTTGAAGCAAGAGTGCTTTTTCCCAAAAGCCTTATTGAAGCTTCGACGAATACAGTGAAAGAGGCTGCCTTTGACAGGATAATGTCTGAGGAAAAGGGTTTTGCCGGCGAGGCTAATGCAAGAAGGGCGAGAGCAAGGGCAGCTGTTGGATTTTCACTGGTTTACGCATTATTTGAACTGTTGATGATTGCATATTTGTATTTCAAATACGATAAAGAATACAAGACAAAATTCATGGGGCAGTATTTCAGGGAGCTTCCGGGAAATTACTCACCTGCAGTCCTCTCGGTGCTTTGGAATTTCGGATATGTGGAACCTAGGGACATTACTGCTACATTAATGGATCTGGTAAGACGGAAATACTTAAAGCTCATAGTCGAACAGCAGGAAAACGGTGGGCTTTTTAAGAAAAGTATTGAAAATGAATATATCTTTGAGTTGAACAAGGAAGCTGACATGGAAGCTCTTTCTTCTCATGAGAAGCATCTTGTCAAATGGCTGGTATCAAAAAACGGACAGGTTGAAAGGGTATCACTTAATGATATCGAAAAGGCCGCCAAAACCCAAAAAGGAGCGGAAAGATTCAAAGAAGATTATGATACATGGGTTGATTATGTGAAAGCTGAAGCAGATGGATTATCCTTCTTTGACAAAAATTCTCTGAAGGGCAAGATCTTCGGTATTGTTTTCGCTTTGGCAGGGCTTGCATATGGATTCTATACAGCCATACTTCATGGAAATACAGTCGGATTTGTTTTGCTGCTGGTTGTTTCATTCATACTTATAATATACTGTTTGATTATACGAAGAAGGTCAAGATATGGTGCTGAACAGTTCAAGATGTGGAAGGCTTTCAGGAGATTCCTCAAACATTTCAGCAGGCTTGATAAGGCAGATTTGCCTGCAGTGACCCTTTGGGAGCATTACCTTGTATATGCAATTACCTTGGGAGTGGCAAAGGAGGTCATAAAGCAGTTGAGACTTGTTTTCAGCGAAGAAGATTTCAAAAATTCGGCTCTGACATATATGTACTATGGGCATTATGGTCATAATTACAACCATTTTGATACCATAGACAATGTTACAAATGCAATGGTGAAGACAACGGAATCCGTATATACGGAAGCAATGTCAAAAATGTCCTCAAGCAGCGGAGGGGGAGGAGGCTTCTCCGGCGGCGGAGGCGGAGGCGGTGGAGGCGGAGCCGGTGCATTTTAGCCGCTGATTTATAATACCAGGGAGTTATGAAGGAGGTAGTAAATTGACTACAATTATTATCATTGTTGTACTGTTGCTGCTTGTATTGTTTGTAATCAGCATTTACAACAATCTTGTCGCAAAGAGAAACAGGGTCAGAAATGCATGGGCGCAAATAGATGTGCAGCTAAAGAAAAGATTTGACCTGATACCGAACCTTGTTGAAACGGTGAAGGGCTATGCTAAGCATGAAGCAGGTACTATGGAAGCGATTGTCAAGGCCAGGAACCAGTATATAAGCGCAGGTACTCCCCAGGAAATGATGAAAGCAAATACCGAAATGACAGGGGCACTGAGCAGATTGTTCGCACTGGCTGAAAGCTATCCGGATTTGAAAGCGAATAGCAACTTCATGGAGCTTCAGAGGGAATTGACGGATGTGGAGGAGAAGATAGCCTACGCAAGACAGTTCTACAATGATACGGTAATGATGTACAACAATGCAATACAGATGGTTCCTTCAAACATAGTCGCGAATATGACCGGCTTCAAGGCAGAGCCGTTCTTCAAGGCAGAGCCGTTCTTCAAGGCAGATGAAACTGAAAAGCAGAATGTGAAGGTGCAGTTTTAACCATACATACTAAGGAGTAGTTAGTTACTATGAAAAATGACATGTACAGCTTATTTGATTTGAACAGGGAGCAGGAGATGAAGAAGGAGAGTCCTCTTGCCATGAGAATGAGGCCGGAGACCCTTGAGGATTTTGTCGGACAGGAGGATATTGTCGCTCCGGGGAAGCTGCTTTATCGTGCAATAAAAGCCGATAAACTGACCTCCCTGATTTTTTTCGGCCCGCCCGGTACAGGCAAGACTACCTTGGCAAAAATAATAGCAAACACTACCAAGTCATACTTTGAACAGCTTAATGCGGTAACCTCGGGAGTAGCAGATATACGAAGAGTAGTGGAGGATGCAAAAAACCGTAAAGGCATGTACAGCCAGAAAACCATTTTATTCATAGACGAAATACACCGTTTCAATAAGTCGCAGCAGGATGCAATGCTGCCATATGTAGAGGATGGTACGGTCATATTGATCGGAGCAACAACAGAAAATCCATATTTTGAGGTGAACGACGCCCTTATTTCCAGGTCTACTATTTTCAGGCTCAAGCCTCTTACAGAAGAGAATATAAAAGAATTGGTAAGAAAATGTATTGCTGATGAAAAGAAAGGGCTTGGCTCATATAATATAATCATAACAGAAGAAGCCATGACGCATATAGCCAATATTGCAAACGGGGATGCCAGGGCAGCGCTTAATGCTGTTGAACTGGCTGCACTGACGACAGAAAGAGGCAGTGACGGCAAGATACATATAGATCTGAAGACTGCAGAGGAATGTATACAGAAAAGAGCCGTGAACTATGAAAAGAAGGGTGAAAACCACTATGATACCATATCAGCCTTCATAAAAAGCATGAGAGGATCAGACCCTGATGCTGTGCTTCATTACCTTGCAAAGATGCTTTATGCAGGTGAAGATCCCAAGTTTATTGCAAGAAGGATAATGATATGTTCATCCGAAGATGTGGGAAATGCAGATCCAAATGCACTGGTTGTGGCAGCCGCAGCAGCAAATGCCGTCCAGATGATAGGCATGCCGGAGGCGAGGATTATTCTTTCCCAGGCAGCCTTATATGTAGCATGCGCGCCGAAGAGCAATTCGTCAGAGGCAGGAATTAACAAAGCTATGAAGGACGTAGAAAACAAGAGAACGGGTGCCGTACCGCTGCACCTGAGAAATGATGCCTTCAAAGGAGCAAAGGAATGGGGGTACGGCATAGAATATAAATACCCTCACAGCTATGAGGGCAACTATGTAGAACAGCAGTACCTGCCTGACGAGATAAAGGATGCACAGTACTATTTTCCATCGGACAACGGTTATGAAAGAAAGGTAAAAGAATATCTGAATTCAAGAGTAAATGCAAGCAACAAAAGAAAATAGTAAGGTTTCAGTTGGCAGACAAGGTTTGTCTGCCAACTGAAAGATAGGAGAATCCTACTTAAAGAATTCTCCTATCTTTTTAAACAGGCTGTTATATTTGTATGGTGCATTGCTATCCTCGTCTACTACCTCCCCGGCAATCTGTGAGGTCTTTTTTCCCGAACCTGAAAATGCCTGCTTTCCATTTCCTGCTGTCTCAATATTTGCTTCATTTTCCTTGGAGAGCTCACCGGATGCTGCATTGACGCCAGGCCTGCCTACGTAGGTAGTTATATGCTCCTGATTTAACAACAGAGTTTCATAATTAGGTAGCTTTTCACTTTTCATGAATTTTTCCTTGAAATTGCTTTTTTTAAGCGGTGCCATATCCAAGATGCCATTTAAAGCAGGCTTTGGCTTTGCCGGGAAGAGTTCTTTCATCTCTGCCTCAGGAGCTTTCTGAACAAAGGTTTTGCTCTCAAGGTTATCAATCCGGCTATTCAATAGTTGGACATTCTCTGACAGACCTTTTATTTCATTAAGAATCTGTTTCAAATAGTCATTCATTTCAGTTGAAACCTCAGCCTGGGGCTTTTCTTTCTGTTTATCCTCTGCGGCAATTTTTGTTGTATGCTCCAGGGGTCTTAATATATTGTAATCCTTGTCAAGTATGAAGTATCCTTTTGATATTGCAATAGAGCCTGTATTTCGTATGCATTTGATCACTCGTATATTGGTTTCTGCTGTTATAGGCAGATCAATAGCTTTTTTCCATTTGCCGGAGGAATCCTCAAGGGTGTACTGATGAAAGACATAGTCTTTTATCCATGCAAGCTGCAGGGATTTATCATCGGCGTAGAACAAGGGTATTACGCCACCGGTATCAACAAGAGAATTGTTCAGTTCCTTAAAATCTATTTCACTGCTTCCTGAAGACTTGCTCAAGAAATGATGAATATTGCTTGCTTCACTTTCATTGGAAAAACTGAGCAGGTTAATTTTCTTATTATGGCTTATAAGTTTAATGGATACCTGGTTTTTGTAAGAAATGTTCAGGCTCTTGTGAATCCATGACTTGATTGAGTCATCGAAACAATAATAGTTAATATAGTATAGGGTTCCGTCATACCAAACACTTGCGTAATGTATGCTGCCGCCTTTTAAGGGAAGTATGGAAAAAGAGCTTTCAATATTCTGCGAGTATATTTCAGATAAGCTGTTCTTTCTCCAGGAATACTCTATATAAGGAACTTGCTCGTTAATATTCTTGTGGATGTGATATACGTTGTACATATTGGCGACAGGCAGCTTTTTTGAAAAAAATATATGTATGGAGCCGTTCTGTACTACCATATCCATAATATATATATTGGCGCTGTTGTGTTGATTTACAACAGCTTCAAATTTCCAGCCGGAATTGGTATATATAAAAAGCAGAATCCCCTTGTACCTGCTGCTGCAAGCAAGATAAACCGCATCATCTGTGTCAATAGCTGCTGCGAAGTCGGCATTGGCCTGGCTTATGAGTATGGTATCCTTTGTATCTCCGGCGCCGGAAACCTCTCTGTAATATATGGAGGTATCCTTGTAATAGAACAAATACTTGCTGCCTTTAGAATCCTCCAGTATTATTGATGGCTTTATATCTATCATGCAATCACCACCCTATAGTTTTTCGCATTATATATAATATATGGGTTTGTTCATGGGTATATGATAGTGATTGATTTTGTAAATTATAAATTTTTATATTAACTTGGTCACAAAAATAACAGCAAATCCATATTATAAAATAGGCAGCAAAGTAATTAATATATTAGGAAGGTGAGATTATGCAAAACAGTAATATTACATTACCAACTGTATTATGTGCAGGAACTACCAAGGTAGAAGTTAATGTAGGCGGAAGAACTGAAAGTAAAGATTTGATATTTGAGTGCATAAAGGTAAAGAAGGTATTTGACGAATTTGTATTAAGAGATTGTGTTGAAGGCATTAAGTTCAAGGTGTGCGGGGATCCACACGGAGGAGAAATAGTACCGTCCTTGATACTTAGAAACTGCAAGCTTAGCAATGTAGAAATCAAGGATGTATCTTCCAACACGGAAAAAAGGCTCAAGTTCTCGGCAAAGTGCTGCTGTGATGTATTTGGAAAGGATGAAAGAGGACACATTATAAGGCTCGAGGTGCTTGATGTACCTGAGGGTACTAATCTGTCAGAGGGACCCGGCGGAGAACTTTGCTTTACCTTCAGTGTGAGAAGAACTTATACCAATGTAACAGAGGAAAACTTTGAAAGATTGCTGCATTTCCTTGATCAGGAAAGATTTGAGCTACAGTGCCTCGGGGAAGCAATGATTGACGAGGATAATAATAGAACTACCGGTGAAATACTGATTACAAACCTGGGCGCATTCATAGCAATTAAATTTGATGCGGAAGTTCAGCTTTGTGTTCCTGTGTTGGGCTACTGCGCAATAGAGGAAGATGTTGCACCTATAGAAGTAAACTTCTGCGAAGAGTTTGAATTTGAGGATGTTCCCTCCTTTAACCCTCCGCAGCTAGGAATGCCTATTCCTCCATATACAACCGGTTAACAGCCTGCTATGATTAATGGGGATATGAAAATAAAGGAAATCATAAGAAGATATCCGTGTGCAAAAAGAGTGTTGAAGCACTATGATTTGCTCTCGGCAGGCTGCAGCTGAGCAGGGTGTCCGGATAGGACACTCAGGCAGGCTGCCGAGTCGAGAGGAGTCGAATTGAATAAGTTAATGAAATTATTGAATAACAAGATCAAGGGCTAGTATTCTCACTGGCCTTGGTCTTTTTTTGCACAATTCAAGTAACTTGTCACAGCAGAAAAGCATATTGTGAAATTGAGAGTAGGTTGAATAGCTCGGAGAAGGAGGCAGTACACCATATGACACACTATTACTACACAGTTGCAAGCAAGGAATATACTTATAAAATATTGCTCCTGTATAATTCTTTGATGAGGTATGATAAGTCCTTCAAGTTTTTTATAGTCTGCCTGCAAAGTGAAAGCATTAAAATTTTCAAGGACCTGGGCCTTCAAAATGCAGTGCTGATAGATATTGAGGCTTTGGAGGCTTATGACGGGGAGCTTGCCGCAGTAAAGCATAAAAGAAGTCTTAAGCAGTATGCATGGGCTGCAAAGCCTGTTGCGGCTTTATATATACTGGAGCATTACAATGAGGTGGATCAAATAATATGGCTTGATGGAGACACATTGTTCCTATCTTCACCGGAGCAAATTTACGAGGAGTGGGCGGACTATTCCGTACTGCTTACCGAAGAGAAATTTACCGGAAAATACGCTAATATAAGCAGCATATATGGTTACTTCAATACAGGGTTTATGGGATTCAAACGAGATGAAAATTCAAAGGAGTGTCTGAGATACTTCAGAGATAAGCTGCTTCATGAATGGAATTATGAAGAAAAGGAGCAGTACAGGTGGAACGACCAGCTTTATGTAAGTGATTGGGATAAGAGATTTACAAATATAGGAATTGTAAAGAATCCGGGTATTAACCTTACCCCTTTTATTTTTAACAGGCTGATAGAGGAATGGAACGGTGTGCTGAACAGAAAAGACGGACAGCTTTATATCGGTGACAATATAATAGTGCTTTATCATTTCTATGGTTTTATAAACTTTAATGACAGAGAATTTGATTTGTGCCGGTACACAAACATTTACCACAGACCCCAAATACAGCATATCTACCTGCCATATATAAAAGAAGCAGTAAATATAAATAATAAATTAATAGCATTGGATAAAGACTTCTGCATCACACATCCGGTAGAAGGCATCTATATAAATAATTACTACAAACTCTCAGATTAGGCATCAATAAAGAAATAGCAGTAAATTAACACCACAAGGGGGTATTCCTATTGAGCCATAATTACTATTCTATAGCCAGCAAGTATTATGCATATAAAGTGTTGGCATTGTATAAATCAATACAAAAATACGATACGGATTTTCGTTTTTTTTTCATATGTTTAAATGAGGAAGTGAAAGAACTTTTCAGTGCGATGGGTCTGGAAAAAGCAAGCGTTATAAGCATTGACAATATTGAAGCCAGTGATCGGGAGCTTCTTGAGGTGAAAAGCAGCAGAAATGAGAAGGAGTATGCCTGGACAATAAAACCATCTGTAATGCTATATCTGCTTGAAACCTATCCGGAATTGGACCATATTATATGGCTGGATGGAGATACGGCTTTTTTGTCTGATCCTCAGACGATATATGATGAATGGGGTGACTATTCCATATTGCTTACTGAAGAGAAGTACTCCGGCAAATTTGATTACATGAGCCGGTATTTCGGGGTGTATAATACAGGATTTTTAGGCTTCAAGAGGGATGATAATGCTATAGAATGCTTGAACTGGCTGAGGAAAAAGGTTATTGAGTGGTGCTATGACAGACATGAGAAAGGCTTATGGAGTGACCAAATGCATTACAATAATATTCCGAACTTATTCAGCAATGTGGGAGTTATTAAGAATTCGGGTATAAATATGACCCCCTTTATACTCAGAAGGCTGCTGGACGAAGAGGGGGATGACGTTAAGGAAAGCTCCGGCAATATATTTGTCAATGCTTCCAAAGTAGTTTTTTTCCACTATTACGGCTTCAAATTTTATAATGAGTCAGAATTTGACCTGTGTTTTTATAAGAATTGGAAATTCCCGGGGAAAGTTATCAAAACTATTTATATGCCTTATATAGAGTTGTGCGGTGAAGCAATTGCTCTTATAAATGAACATAATGACAGCTTTTATTATCCGGAAAAACCTGATTTTAATTATATAGCATACTATTACTCTATCGGCAAAAGGAACAATATTAATTCTTATAATTTTTGCACTATTGTTACCGGTGAATACTTGCCGAAGGTTTTGGCACTGTACCTTTCATTAAAGAGGCATGCGGAAAGCTTTCATCTATGGATTTGCTGCATGGATGGCTTAGTATACGATGTACTAAACAAACTCAAGCTTTCAAATGTTACCTTGATAAAACTTGAAAACATCGAGGACAACGAATTGCTTTCGGTCAAAGACTGCAGGTACACTCATGAATATTGCTGGACCCTCAAGGCCCCCTTAATTCTATACCTGTTTAAATGCTATAAAGATATTGATTCGCTATTTTATATAGATTCGGATACTTACCTTTTTTCCAGCCCTGAGAAATTATTTGCCCGGTTGAAAAGCTATTCGGTTCTGCTGACAATGCACAATTTCAACAATGATTTTAAATCACTGTATACCCAAAAAGGCTGGTATAATGCGGGAATCATAGGGTTCCGGAGAGATTCAAATGCATTAAACTGCCTTAACTGGTGGCGTGACAGTTGTATAGAATGGTGCTACGACAAAATTGAAGATGGTAAATTCGGTGATCAAAAATATCTGATGCACTTTCGAAAAAGGTTTGATGGAGTATATAGGGAGAGAATGGTAGGAGCTAATGCTGCAATGTGGAATTTTAAAGAGCACAGTATCAGGGAATATCAAGGAAAGGTTCAGATTAATGAAAAGGAACTTATATTCTATCATTTCAGTGCCTTTCTTATATGCAGTGAGTGGGAATATGGCATGTGGAGGTGGTATTATCCGGAGGTGGATGAAAATGCCAAAAGGCTTATTTACCTTCCCTATGCCAAAGATCTGTATAATGCTATCCAAATGATAAAACAAGTATATGAATATGTACACACATATTTCTATGATCTATCTGCCGTGGAGAATTCTAAAAACCTGATAAATATTAAGGATTTCAGTGAATGAAATATCATTTTTGGAGGCAGTTATGGAAAGTTTGTCTTTTGGTAAAAAGAAGGTCATTATTACCGGAGCGAATGGTTTTATTGGTTCACATATGACTATGAGAATGTTTAAGGAGGAAGCACGCATCTATGTTACGGTCCGGGAATTATCGGACCTGTGGAGACTGGATAAGGTGCAGAAGGACATTGAAATATGCAAGCTGGATTTAAGAGACAACGGAGAAGTAGAGAAGCATATAAGGAGAATAAAGCCTGATTATATATTTCATATGGCGGCTTATGGAGTTGACTCAAGGCAGAAGGACTATATCACCGCAGCAGAAACAAATATTATTGGAACAATAAATCTGCTTAACGCGGCCATTGCTGCCGACTGCGGGAAATTTATAAATACAGGCACCAGTATGCAATATGGCAATAAGACTATGCCAATAAAAGAAACAGAGTATTATTCACCCTCTAATATATATGGAAGCTCCAAGGCGGCAGCAACAATAATTGCACATCAGATAGCTGCAGAAAACGGTATTGACATAGCCACCATAATACCCTTCGGTGTTTTTGGAGAAAACGAGGGAAGCCATAAGTTCTTCCCCCACGTTATTTTATCTGTGCTGGGGGAGAAAAGTATTGAGCTGTCACCCTGTGAGCAATATAGGGATTATTGCTATATAGAGAATGTTATCGATGGGTTTTTAATGGCTGCGGCCAATGAAAAGATAAAAAATGAAATATTTAATATAGGAAGCGGAGATTTATATCAGCTTAAGTATTATGTTAATTTGATTGTTGAAAAAATGGGCTGCAAGAGCAATATAAAATATGGGTCAGTTGAATACAGAAAAAACGATTTGTGGAGCCCACAGCCGGATATAAGCAAAATAACCGGGGTGATGGGGTGGAGTCCGAGAATATGCCTTTCTGAAGGTATTGACAAAACCATTGAATGGTTCAGGGAAAACTACGACAAATACAGCGTAAGGGGGAGATAGAAGTTGAGCTGCAATAAAATAATCAATGAGGATGTAAAAAATATTTACCTTGACATTGGAGGTGCATTGAAGACTATTGAAGGCAGCAGTTTTCTAATTAGCGGAGGCAGCGGTTTTTTGGGCTCGTATTTCATGGATGTGATCGATTTTTGCAATTCAAACATATTTATGGAGCCGGTAACCGTAATATGTGTCGACAACTTCATAACAGGTATCCCGGACAGGATTAAGCATCTTATGGATAACGAAAATTTCATTTTAATGGACGCAGATGTTTCAAAGCCATTGGAAATCAATTGCAGTGTTGATTATATCATACATGCAGCGAGCATAGCTTCACCAACCTACTATAGGAAGCATCCGATAAAAACAATAGAGACCAATGTGCTTGGTCTGACAAATCTTCTGGATCTGGGTATGAGAAAAAATATGAAAAGCTTCCTGAATCTCTCCAGCAGTGAGATTTATGGTGACCCGGATGAAGCACACATACCCACAAGTGAGGATTACAACGGAAATGTTTCCTGTACAGGGCCAAGGGCTTGCTATGATGAATCCAAGCGCCTGGGTGAAACCCTGTGTGTTAATTACTTCAGAGAATATGGAGTGCCGGTAAAGGTAGCGAGGCCCTTCAATGTTTATGGCCCGGGCTTGAAACTGAATGACCGGAGGGTAATACCTGATTTTTTTAATGATGCGATTAAAAGGCATAAAATTGTAATATTCAGTGACGGTTCTCCTACAAGAAGCTTTTGTTATGTGAGCGATGCAATAAAGGGCTTCCTGCTGGCATTACTGTCAGAGTTCAATGGAGAGGCATTTAATATAGGAAATGACCAGACAGAGATAAGCATGATGGGTTTAGGGGAAATTATTGCAGAAATAGTGGGGAACGTAGATATTGAGCTGAATAAAAGCGAAGAGAAGGAATATCTGACGGATAATCCCAAAAGAAGGTGCCCTGATTTGACGAAGGCAAAGACTTTCTTGAACTATTACCCGAAGGTGGAGCTTAAAACAGGCCTTGAGAGGATTTTTCAATGGTATATCCATAACAATAATTTATAGCTAGGAAGGTTTTTATGGCAAACAAATATGAAATAATTAAAATGAATCCTTATAGGGATAGACGGGGTGAGCTTAAGAAGGTATTTGTAAAATCAATGCTGGCCGCGGAAAGGACTATTGAAGAAATATATGTACTGTATACTAATAAAGGCTCTGTACGAGGCAATCACTATCACAAGCAAAATGTAGAATTTTTTACTGTACTGAAGGGGACTGCTGTAATAGCACTCAAGGATGTTGGGGGGGGAGAAGCTGAGACGCTTAAAGTGTCGGCAGGAGACAATATTGTAGTTAAAGTCCCGGAGAATGTTGCACACGGGTTCAGAAACGATGAGGATGAAGACCTTGTGATACTTGCAGCCGCGACAAAGCTATATGACCCTGAGGATACCGATACTTTCAACTATTTGTTGCTCTAACACTGGAGATTCAATACTTAATTTGTATTGAATCTTTTTTGTATTTAAACAGCTGGTAAGGTGACAAAGCTATACAGCTTTGCATAACTTGAAGTAGGACAAATCGCAGAAAGAGGGGCGATACTTTGAAGGTAGTGATACTTTGCGGCGGATACGGTATGAGGATGAGGGAGATTACTGGAAATACCCCCAAGCCTCTTGCCTTAGTGGGAGGTAAACCGATACTTTGGCATATAATGAAGCTTTACAGCAAGTATGGTTTTGATGATTTCATACTTCCCTTAGGCTACATGGGAGATAAAATAAAGGAATACTTTATGAACTATGATTGGAAGCAGAATGATTTCATACTGGACTTCAGGGATAATGAGAACAAAATATACCTTTTGAAGAAACCGGAAAAATGGAGGATAACCTTTATAGATACCGGTGAGGATACAATGACGGGAGGGCGTATAAAAAGGATACAGTCTTTTATTGAGGATGATACCTTCCTTATGACCTATGGAGACGGCCTTAGTGATGTCAATATCAGCGAGTTGTTGAAATACCATAGGGAAAAGGGGAAAATTGCCACTCTTACGAGCATACAAAAAAAGAGCCAGTATGGAATATTAAAGGCTCAGGACGGACTTGCAACATCCTTTGGAGAAAAAACAGAGATAGAGGGCATGATAAACGGAGGTTTCTTCGCATTTAACAGAGCAATTTTTGATTATCTAAATAATGATCAGTGTGTTCTTGAAAGGGAGCCGCTGATAAAGCTTGCTTCGGGGGGGCAGCTTGCGGTATATGAGCACAAAGGCTTCTGGCAGGCCATAGATACTGTTAAGGATTTGCAGGATATGAATACAAACTGGGAGGCCATAGAAAGTATCTTGGGAATATAATTGATAAAGACGGTGATTAACAGTGAAAGTATTGTTTTGCACAATAGCATCGAAATACAGGCTGCACCAATGTGTCGCACTGTACCATTCACTGAAGCGCTTCATGCCGGAGGCAGCTTTGGTTGTCCTTGCGGTCGACGGGGAGTCCCATAAAGTGCTTGATGCTTTGAAGCTGCCTGAGGTTACGGTTATATCCGCCGAACAACTGGAGGATGCTAAATTAAAAGAGTTGAAGGAGCAAAGAAATTCAAGCGAATATTGCTGGACCCTGAAGCCTGTATTACTGCTTCATCTATATGAGAACTACAAGGACTACAGCATTTTTGTCTATCTTGATTCAGACCTTCTTTTTTTCGACAGCCCTTTAAAGCTTTTCAGTGGCGGAGGAAATTGGTCTGTGCTACTGACAACTCATAAGGTCAACAGAAAGGCTAATGGAGGCTTTGTAGCTTTTAAGCGATGCACTTATGCTCATGAAGCATTGAAATGGTGGAAGGACAGTTGTTTGGAGTGGTGTTATTCTCATAACGACAACAGAAGGTTTGGCGACCAGGGTTATCTGGATTTAATGCGAGACAGGTTCAAGGGAGTTACATACCTTGATATGCCCGGAGCAAATGTGGCTACCTGGAATTACTTTAAATACGATCTGGAATTAAAAAATGGAAACATATTTGTAGACAGAAACCGGCTGGTTTTCTTCCACTTCAGCGGATTCCGGATGAAGAGGCAAGAGAGCTCTGTAATAATATACGGAGCTGAAATCCCATGTGTTGTATGTGGTGCCTATAAAAGCGCAATTACAAATGCTATAAAAGAAATCGAAGCAATAGACAAAGAAATCACGGAATATTTTTATTCAGGAATATAAGGAGTTGCAAAAAATGCGGATTTCAATAATCGGAACGGGTTATGTAGGACTGGTAAGCGGGGTCTGCCTTGCCGTAAAGGGTCATGAAGTAATATGCGTAGATAGCCGGGAAGACATAGTTGAGAGAATAAACCGTTCTGAAGCGACAATATATGAGCCTTATCTATCGGACCAGCTTAAGGAAGCAGCTGCTGCAGGAAGGCTTTCGGCGACTGCGGATTTGGAATATGCGGTTGAAAACAGTGATATATCCATTATTGCAGTAGGCACTCCATATATGGGTGACAGTATTGACCTTAGCTATATAGAAAAGGTTTCGAGGGATATAGGAAGGCTGCTGGGGAAAAAAGAGACTTATCATGTTGTATGTATAAAAAGTACGGTGATACCTGCTACTACAGATACGTTTGTAAAAAACATAATTGAAGATGAATCAGGAAAAAAGGCCGGAGAGTTCGGACTTGTTATGAATCCTGAGTTTTTGCGGGAGGGAGAAGCGGTTACTGACTTTATGAATCCCGACAGGATAGTAATAGGAGCATATGATGATAGGAGCTTCAACCTGTTCAGGCAGGTATACGAAGGATATTTTGAAGCACCGATTACAAGGGTGAGCCCAAGAACTGCGGAATTTATAAAATATGCTTCCAATTCACTTCTGGCTATGCTTATTTCATATTCCAATGAAATAGCAGCAATATCGGAAGCAGTAGGAGGCATGGATGTTGAAGAGGTACTTTATGGAGTATCGCTGGATAAAAGAATTAGTCCGAAAATCGACGGGAAATTAATCAGGCCGGACATAATTAAATACCTGAAAGCCGGGCGCGGCTACGGCGGGAGCTGTTTTCCGAAGGATGTGAAGGCACTGGTTGCATTTTCAGAGAAGAAAGGGTATGTGCCCATGCTTTTAAAGGCCACTGCAGAAATAAATGAAAGACAGGTTGACAAGATTGCAGGCAGAATAGAAGCAGAATTAGGTACTTTAGAGCATCGGAAAATAATGATGCTGGGCCTTGCCTTCAAGCAGAACAGCGATGACATAAGGGAATCACCTTCCATAAAGCTTGCCAGGCTTCTTGCGGGAGAAAAAGCATTTGTCTATGTTGCTGACCCCATGGCAATAGAAAACGCAAGAAAAGAACTTGGAGCCGCTAAGAATATTTTCTATTTGGAGGATATTAAAAATGAAGTTTCAAATTATGATGCCATTGTGCTTATGACACCCTGGCAGGAATATTTGGAGCTTCTAAGTGAAGGTGGGTATGAACCCTTAAAAAAAGCCATATTGTTTGATGGCTGCAGGGCACTGCAAAAGAATAAAATACTTGGGTCAGGCATAAAATATATAGGTATTGGCTTATCTTAACACAAATGTATTATACTGGAATTAAAAACAAACAGTATTAACACTTTAGTGACCTTTGCATAATATATATTATGAAATTAATTATATTAGCAGGTTAAAAATGAATAGCTGTTGCTTTCCAATATAGAAATATATGGGGAGGCAATTTATATAAAGAGGTGCGGCTTGGGCTGCACCTTTTAAATGTTCTTATGAATATAATTTATGAAAATAAGTACAATATAATCAATTCCGACTAAAAAAGTAGAATTTAATATTGACATTATTTATATGCTATGGTAATCTTAAAATGAAATCCGAGTTAAAAGGTAGGAATTAATAAGGAGCTGATAGCATGATATTATCTACCAAAGGAAGATATGGGCTTAAGATGATGTATGAGTTTGCCTTGAACTACGGAGCAGGACCATTGTCTCTAAAAGAGGTGGCTCATAAGCAGCAGCTTTCGGAGACCTATCTTGAGCAGCTTATTGCGCATCTGAAAAAAGCAGGTTTGGTAATAAGCGTGAGAGGAGCGCAGGGCGGATATGAGTTGACAAGAAAACCTGAAGAAATTACAGTGGGGGAAATTATAAGGGTGCTTGAAGGTCCCCTTGCTCCTTCCGAATGCGTAATAGATGATGAACCTGAGTGTTCAAAGGCTGAATACTGTGTAACAAGGCTGATTTGGGAAAAAATAAAAGATAGCATTAATAATGTAATAGACTCTATTACATTAAAAGATATGGTAAATGACTATTACAAGCTTAAGCAAAAGAAAGAAGGAGAGAAGTAAGATGAGCAGAAGAGCAATATATATGGACCATGCAGCTACAACTTATACCAAAAAGGAAGTGCTGGAGGAAATGCTTCCATTTTTTAGCGAACATTTCGGAAATCCTTCCAGTATACATAAGTTTGGAAGAGACGTAAGAAAGTATGTTGATACTGCCAGGGAGAAGGTCGCAAAAGCTTTAGGCGCGTTGCCGGAAGAGATTTATTTTACAGCCGGCGGTTCAGAAGCAGATAACTGGGCAGTAAAGGGTACGGCATATGCAAACAAAAGCAAGGGGAATCATATAATAACTACTCAGATTGAGCACCACGCTCTTTTGCATACCTGCGAATACCTGGAAAAGGAAGGGTTTGAGGTTACATACCTGCCTGTTGATGAATATGGTCTGGTAAGTGTTGAGGATGTAAAGAATGCAATAACTGATAAGACAATACTTATTTCAATAATGTATGCCAATAATGAAATAGGTACGATTGAGCCTATAGCAGAGATCGGAAAGCTTGCACGGGAAAGGGGCATATACTTCCACACTGATGCGGTGCAGGCAGTGGGAAGCGTAAAAATTGATGTCAAGGAACAGAATATTGATATGCTTTCCTTGTCAGCACATAAGTTTTATGGGCCTAAGGGAATAGGCGTTCTTTACGTTAGAAAGGGAGTAAAGCTTCTTAGCTTTATTCACGGAGGTGCTCAGGAAAGAGGAAGAAGGGCCGGCACAGAAAATACACCGGGTATTATAGGACTTGCAAAGGCTATTGAGCTGGCGACCGAAAATCTTGAAGAACACAGCAGCAGGATAACTGCTCTCAGGGATAAGCTAATAAAAGGGATAATGGAGAAGGTGCCTTATACAAGACTGAATGGGCATCCGGTCAAAAGGCTGCCTGGAAACGTCAGCTTCTGTTTTCAATATATTGAAGGAGAATCATTACTTCTGAATCTGGATATGAAGGGTATAGCAGGTTCCAGCGGTTCAGCCTGCACCTCGGGTTCCCTGGACCCATCCCATGTACTTCTTGCAATCGGACTGCCCCATGAAATAGCTCATGGATCGTTAAGATTGTCCCTTGGAGATGTAAATACAGAAGAAGATGTGGATTATGTTCTTGAAGTATTACCGGAAATAGTTGATAGACTGAGACAAATGTCACCGTTGTATGAGAAGGTTAAAGGGGGAAATACTAATGTATAGCGAAAAAGTAATGGATCATTTTTCAAATCCAAGGAACGTTGGAGAAATTTCGAATGCCAGTGGCGTAGGTGAAGTTGGAAATGCAAAGTGCGGAGATATCATGAAGATATATCTGCAGATAGAAGATAATATTATTAAAGACGTAAAATTCAAGACCTTTGGTTGTGGTGCCGCAGTAGCAACCAGCAGTATTGCCACTGAAATGATAAAAGGAAAAACAGTAGAAGAAGCTCTTGAGCTTACTAATAAAGCAGTTATTGAGGCATTGGACGGACTGCCGCCTGCAAAAATTCACTGTTCTGTACTTGCAGAGGAAGCTGTAAAAGCTGCTATAGAAGATTATATGAAAAAGCAAGGTAAAGAAATTAAACCCTCTGAATTTGTGGGAGAAGGACCTAATGAGGAAGAGTGTTGCAGTACATGTGGGCATAAGTGCATATAGTTCTGTTACTGCAGTAGGAGTTGAAAGCTAATGAGAAAACGTGTTGTCATAGGTATGAGCGGCGGAGTTGACAGCTCTGTCGCTGCTTATCTCTTAAAACAGCAGGGTTATGATGTAATTGGAGTTACAATGCAGATCTGGCAGGACAAGAGCAAGGAAGCCTTTGAAAGGGAAGGCGGCTGTTGCTCTTTATCTGCTGTGGAAGATGCCAGAAGGGTATGCGCGAAAATTGACATACCCTTTTATGTTATGAACTTCAAACAGATATTCGAAAAGATGGTTATCGATTATTTTGTTGATGAATATCTTGAAGGAAGGACTCCAAATCCGTGCATAGCCTGCAATAAATTTATAAAATTCGATGCACTGCTGGAACGTTCGAAGGCTTTGGAAGCTGAATATGTTGCAACAGGCCATTACGCAAGAATCTTATATGACGAAGAATGCAAGAGGTATATAATAAAAAAATCTGCTGCTCCCCTGAAGGATCAGACTTATGTGCTGTACAACCTTACACAGGATCAGCTAAGCCACATACTCATGCCTCTCGGAGATTACAATAAGGAGCAGGTCAGAGAAATTGCAAGGGAGCTTGACCTGAGAACAGCAAACAAGCCTGAGAGCCAGGAAATCTGCTTTGTAGAGGACAACGACTATGGCAGATTCATAAGCGAAAGAAGAGGCGGGGATATCAAGCCGGGGTATTTTGTTGATACTCACGGAAGAAGGCTTGGTACTCACAAGGGAATAGCCCATTATACTGTAGGACAGCGCAAAGGCCTGGGAATAGCCTTGGGGAAGCCTATGTATGTGGTGGAAATAATACCCGATAAAAACCTTGTAGTTCTTGGAGATGAGTCAGAAGTATTCAGCAAGGAGCTTACTGCCTCACAGATGAATTACATCACTTTTGAAAAGCTGGAGGGACCGATTTCGGTAAAAGCTAAAATAAGGTACAGCGCAAAGGAAGCAGAGGCAACCGTCACACCAATTGACGATGACAGAGTCAAAGTGGTATTTGAACAGCCTCAGAGGGCGATAACTCCGGGGCAGGCAGTGGTGTTCTACCAGGATGATATCCTTGTAGGAGGCGGAACCATTATAAAGTAGTTTGATTTTTCGAAGGCATTATTGATTTTAATTAATGCCTTCGAATTTTTTCACTGCAAGTACGGCTTTTTTTACAAACTCCTTATGTTTCTTCTGAAGATTTTCATTAATGGGTTTATCATTGTAAATATCATCAAGGCATTCACTTGTCATAACACTGTCATAATCTGTGGGGAAATCATAAAAATTCAAAAGTATTAGTATCTGATTGATGTATCTCAGTCTGTTTCCGATATTTATTATTTTATAACGTACCGTATTCTTTGGTTCCAGATATACAAATTTGTTCTCCAAAACCCTCACACCACTTATCCATGAAGGCCAGGCATTAATATAACTGTCCTCGAGGCATTCAATACTGCTTTCTTCTTCAAGGCTCCATCCGACACTTCTATCCTTCCAGCATATAAGGCAATCCAAGGAGTTTTTGTCTCTTTTGAAGCCTATAAGATCAGTCTTGAAGCTACTGGTGCTGTTTTTAAAAGTTTTAGGAAGCCGGTACAG
>CAZUGK010000002.1:0-38209 GCA_964619815.1 uncultured Clostridiaceae bacterium
CAATTAAAAAAACAAATAGACTATGAGACATTCTATAAAGAAGCTCCCCGCCTAAACCCATCAAGAACACGAATAAAAGGAGTTATTTGCGGTGTGAGGATAGAAGATATCGAAGAGCCCATTATGCAAGAAATTAGATATTTGGATAAGCTGATTGATGAATTGGCAAAAGGCAAATCTATGGATAAAATACTTAGAGAGAAATAAATAGATTTAACACTTGAGTTTTATTCTGTTGAACTCTGCTCCTTAAACCTTCATGTAAACGCAAAATTTAGCTAGCACATCAAGATATACTCCATGCAGGGATCCGAAAGCCCGATGTAATCTTGAATGGAGTATTCTATTTGCACATCAGGAAATAAGGATGGCATGAGATCATCCTCAATCAAATGATAATATTTGGTCGAATAGCTGATGATCAAGCCGGATTGTTCGAGCTTGACACGGAGAACTTCGCCGTAGCAGTTGGGTTTGCCGCCGGTCGGCTCTCCGACGAGGATCGCACGGGTTTTGTTTCTCAGGGAATATACATTTAATAGCGCAGAGGAAAAAGTATCCCTTCCGATGATCACAAAAATTTTACCGTGTTGGTTGATGTGGTCACATTTCGCTAATACGTCAATGAATGAGTCAAGCAGAGTCGAGTTCCCTCCCGTATTGTTTCTCATATCGATCACGAGCTTCTCGGGGTCATTCTCCCTGACCGCACGCAGGAGTCTTTCACCAAACGCCTGTACAGATTCGTCCGCCATCTCCTTGCAGATATTATATTTAAAGTAGAGCGTCTTGGATTCTTTCAGGCATTCCATCCAATAGTACCGGTCCGGATTTTTTCTGAAGAGGGGCAGTTTATCCACGGGGAAAGAGACGCGATTTCCGTTCAACTGCTCCTGGTATTTGAAAAATGGACAGGAAGGCACAAACCATTCACTCCCATTACCGCTTTCATTTTCATAAGTAAAAGTTAAACCGCTTACTGTTTGGGCAATCTGCAATCCGTAAAGGAATTCGATGGCGGGTAGATATTTTGGGAGCAGGGACTTCAGATAGGAGTGATTTTCATGAGATATCATTGTACTCATTTTTTCAATGACTGTTTCTATGTCCACTCCATCGATATGCGTAATCTTTTTATATCGCAGTACTTCATCCGATTTTGCCGTATTGACCGCATAAATACCATCTGAAAACCAATAAAACTCAAGTGGACACAGATAATAGACCGGGATATCAATGGAGGTATGGGCATCTCCTACAGAAGCAACGATCTTTGCGATTTCAGCGTTGATCACAAGATTCTCCAAATGATTCAGCTCATTTCTGAGAGACTGGATCCGATCCAGATATTCCGCTTCGCTCGTTATGGAATAGAGGTTTTTATGTCGCTTGGGAAGCTCATTTTGCAAGAAGTCCAGAACTTCAACCCATTTCTTATCTACCTTTTTTTTCACGTGATTCCCTTTCTAGATAAATTGTGCCCTTCTATCGAATTCGTCGCTGATACTTTCCTATTGATGATCCATTGCATTCTCCAGCTCATTTTATATCATCTTGCACCAATCTTGTAAATCATATCATAACAAATGCCAATCATAAAAGCAAACTTGGGAGAGAATCCAAAATCATCATTGACAATTTGGTCTATTTGGCATAGACTTGCAGCATAAAGTCGATAGCTTATAGACCAAGGAGGCTTATCATGAAGGAATATAACCTTGCAGAAACCGAAGAAAGGTTTGCAGAATTAATCTGGCAGAATGAGCCGATTGGCTCCGGAGATCTTGTGAAACTATGTGAAAAAGAAATGAATTGGAAAAAGTCTACAACATATACAGTGCTGAAAAAGTTATGCGAAAAAGGCATTTTTCAAAATAAAAATGCTGTAGTTTCATCTCGAATAACAAAGGATGAATATTATGCCAAGCAAAGTATACGTTTCGTTGAGGATACCTTTGGAGGGTCCTTACCTAAATTTTTAACAGCTTTTATTGGAGCAAAAAAATTAAGTAAACACCAAGTAGAAGAGTTGAAAAAATTGATTGACGAACACAAGGAGGAGTGGAATGAGTGAACTACTTCTCACGGTATTAAATATGAGCCTTACGGCAAGCTATGTAATCCTTTTTGTGATACTTGCCAGACTATTACTCAAAAAAGCTCCAAATTTCATCTCCTATGCATTATGGGGTGTGGTTGCTTTTCGCTTGACAATCCCATTCTCCTTTGAAAGTATGTTTAGTCTTATGCCACGAAATACGAATACTGATCCAATCCCCCATGATATCATCTATCAGCAAAGTCCGCGGATTAATAGTGGGATAGAAGTAGTTGATTCTTTTATAAGCAAATCACTTCCTGCACCGACTATTGGGGCTAGTGTAAATCCAATGCAGATTTATATAGAAATTGGTGCTTACATCTGGATTTTAGGAATAATGGTATTGCTTATCTATAGTGTAGTATCCGTTCTACAATTAAAAAGACAGCTTAAAAGTGCAGAATTAATAGAGCAGAATATTTTCGAGGCTAAGAATTTGAAAACACCGTTCGTGCTTGGATTAATAAAACCCAAGATATATTTGCCGGTTGGACTTAACGTTGAAGAAAAAAGTTATATTTTGCTCCATGAACAGACCCATATCTATCGTAAGGACCATATCATTAAAGTATTAGCTTTTCTAATATTGTCCATTCACTGGTTTAATCCCCTTGTGTGGATTGCATTTATGTTGATGAGTACGGATATGGAACTATCCTGTGATGAAAAAGTATTGAAAGAAATGAATGAAAATATTAAAAAGCCTTATGCTAGTTCGTTATTGTCACTTGCTACCGGAAGGCATATTTTAAATGGAAGCCCCCTTGCTTTTGGCGAAAGAAATGTGAAGGGGAGGATTAAAAATGTGTTAAATTATAAAAAGCCAAGATTTTGGGTGATTGTTTTATCGGCCATTATTGCAACAGCTGTTGGGATTGGACTTTTGGCAAATCCTGATAGCTCAAATCCAGGTTCTCTAGTGAAAAATGGTGTAGATTCATCAATGCCAAGATTAATAACAGGATACATGGTAATGGAAGATAACTTATTATATCTTGATGAGGTTGAAATCATTACAATGGAAGATAAAGAACGAATAGAAGAACTTGAATTGAAACAAAATGCTGATATGCCGAATGGATATTACATTTATAATGCAGACATTGAAAAACAAACTTTTGAAATCACAAGTGAAACAACATATACCTTTGTTGACTATAACCTTCTATTTGTTAAAGATGAAGATGGTGACAGACTATATACTACGACGAGAACAGAAGAGTTTATACTGCATTTAAATGAATCATATTCTGACTCACCACCAGCGCAAAAGGTTCCATTTTTTATTGAAGTAAAAGATGGTAAGGTAATAAGTATTACCGAAAAATTTGAATTTACCATTTAACACTATTGCTGGCCTTGGGAGATAACCTTAGTATCCGAATGGCAATGTCCTAAAAGATGTTGCATTGCAGAACATATGTTTATATAATGTTTGTGAAAAAGAGGAGAAGAATTCGGCATGATGTAAGAAAATTTTCTACTCGTTAAATCTTTAAAGGGATAGATATCGGAGATGCCTATGTCAAAAAATTCGCTGGAAATCTTTAATAAGCTGACAGAGCGGTGGTTTACCAACACCCTTGGTTCGCCCACGGCAGTTCAGGAGCAGGCCTGGCCGGTGATCGCCATGGGCAGGCATACGCTGGTATCCGCACCGACCGGCACCGGTAAGACTCTTACGGCATTTTTGGTATTCATCGACAGACTTCTGGAACAGGCCGGAAACGACAATTTAAAACAAGAGCTGCAATTAATCTATATCTCGCCCCTGAAATCCCTGGCCGGTGATATCCGGGAGAATCTGCGCCGTCCTCTGGAAGGGATTCTGGAAGAACGGATAAAGGCAGGCGTTTCATCAGCTGGCACAGAGCTCCATATCGGCGTGCGGACCGGTGACACCACCCAAACGGAGCGGAACCGGATGATTAAGACACCGCCTCATATTCTGATTACGACCCCCGAATCCTTATATCTGATGCTGACCAGTCAGTCCGGGCAGAAAATTCTGCGTACTGCCAAGGCCATTATCATCGATGAATTGCATGCTCTGATTGATTCCAAGCGGGGCGCCCATCTGATGCTGTCAGTCGCCAGACTGGACAGGCTCTGCGGACAGCCGCTGCAGCGGATCGGTTTATCGGCGACTATTGAGCCGTTAAGCATTGCGGCCAGATATTTGTCACCTGACCCGGTGACGGTGATTGCTCCTGAGATGGAAAAGAAGATTCGGATTGAAGTGACAAGCCCCCTGACGGAACAGAGGACCACGATGAGGGACCCAGTCTGGCAAGAGCTATCGAAAATGGTCTATGCTCATTGCGGCAGTGCAGGTAGCGCCATTGCCTTTGTAGAAGGGCGGGCTTATGCGGAGAAACTGGCCTATTTTATCAATCAGATCGGTGGAGAAGGCTTTGCCCGAACGCATCATGGCAGTTTATCCAAGGAACAGCGCTTTGAGGTTGAGCAAGCTCTGCGCAGCGGGACCCTGAGGTTGTTGTGTGCCACCTCCTCCATGGAGTTGGGTATCGATGTGGGTGAGATCGACCAGGTATTTCAGATCGGCTGCCCCCGTTCCATCTCCAGCACCATGCAGCGGCTGGGCCGGGCCGGGCACAATCCTCACCGGATCAGCGTCATGCATATGTTTCCCAGAGAAGCAGTAGAAGGGCTCTATTGCGGGCTCACCGCGGAGGTGGCACGCCAGGGCGGGATCGAGTACTCCAAGCCGCCGCGGCTCTGCTTTGATATCCTGGCGCAGCATTTTGTATCGATGGCCTGCGGCGGCTATACCGTTGATGATGTCATGGCCCTTCTGACCCGCGCCTACCCCTTCTATGAGGTGACGGCGGAGGATGTGCGGGAAATCCTGTGCATGCTGGCGGGGGATTATGAGCATGAGCGGGATATCCCCGTCCGTCCCAGAATCCTCTATGACAGGCTTCATGACCAGGTCCAGGGCGATACCTACAGCCGGATGTTGGCCGTCAGTGCGGGAGGAACGATTCCGGACCGGGGGTTATATACTTGCCGGACGGAAAGCGGCGTCAAGCTCGGTGAACTGGATGAGGAATTTGTCTTTGAAACAAGAATTGGGGACCGGTTTCTCCTCGGCACCTTCGCCTGGCAAATTGTCAACATTTTAAAGGACACCGTCATTGTAACCCAGACAAATACGGCCGGGGCCAGACTGCCTTTTTGGCACGGCGACCTCAAAGGGCGGAGACTGCGGACCGGTATGGCCTTTGGCGAGATCTTTCGCCGGCTTACCCAGGCGGGCCAAATAGGCTCAATGTTAAAGGAACTGGAAAAACTGGGCCTTGATGAGGCTGCCGCCCAAAGCGCATTGGGTTTTCTAAAGCGACAGCTTCAGAGTACCGGAATCCTGCCGGACGACAGGACTATAGTAATAGAACATTTTATGGATGAAAACAGCAACCATCAGATGATGGTGCATTCCGTATTTGGCCGCCCGGTGAATGAACCGCTGTCCATGCTGGTCAAAGAAGCGGCAAACCGCCATATGGATACGACCATCAACTGTGTATCTGACGATGACGGCTTCCTGCTGTTTCCTTATGACGGCAGTCCGCTGCCCCAGGGCCTGCTTCAGGAGGTGTCGCCGGATACCGCTCGGCAAATCGTCGCAGCTTTGCTTCCTGCTACCCCTCTCTATAACATGAATTTTCGCTATAATACTGCTCGTGCTCTTTTGATGGGGGTGATAAACAATAAACGACAGCCGCTCTGGATTCAGAGGATGAGAAGCGCGGAGCTGCTTTCCTCTCTGGTGGAGCAGGAGAAGCATCCTCTGATACGGGAGACCAAACGTGAATGTTTGGAGGATTACTGGGATCTACAGGGGGTTGAATATCTTTTGAATGGGATACGATCGGGCGATATTCAAATTCGTGAGATGTACCTTGATATACCGTCGCCCATGTCTTTATCGCTGAGACGTCAGACAGAATCTGACATGATGTATGATTATGCGCCGACTCCGCAGAACATCCATCAAGCCACGGCAGCAGCTTTAAAGAAGGTGGAAGGGATTACGCCTGCTCCGGAGCAGCTGGCCAGCGTATCCGAGCGGACCAGCCTTCCGGAGGATGAACAGCAGCTTCATTCTCTACTGATGATGGAAGGCGATCTTATTGCGGGAGAGTTCGAGGTTCCGATCGAATGGTTGGAGGCTCTGGCGGCCAGAGGTCGGGCCCAATATATTGAGCCTGGATTGTGGATTGCCGCTGAGCATGAGCAGGAATATGCAGAGGCTTTGACCGGAAGGGACATTAAGGCCGGCAAGCGTCTGGTCCAGAGATTGTTGAGATACCGGGGTGCAAAATCCCCTGAGCAGGTGGCAGAGCGTTACCTTTGGCCGGATGATACGGCTCTTGAACTTCTGACCTTACTTTGTGCAGAAGGAAAGGCGGTGGAGCAGGAGGGGCTGTATTATCATGCCGGGCTATATGACCGGGCCAGAAAGGCAACGATCAAAAGCCGCCGCCGGCAGGTAACCACCCAGCCGGCGGAGCGGTACGCTGCCCTGCTGACGAGCCGCATGCAGATCTCTGCTCCGGCCAACGAACAGTTGGAGGCGGCGCTGATAAAACTCGGCGATCAGCCGTTCCCGGCGGAAGCCTGGGAGAATACCCTGCTGCCTGCCCGGGTGGAGAATTACCGCCCAGAGCTGATGGACGCCTTTTTATCACATGGAACTTTATTCTGGCGGCTTAGTGCTGATGCCAAGCTCAGTTATCACCCAACCGGTGATATCGATTGGGAGGCAGATCTGTCTGAGATCCTGCAGTCCCTGGAAGGCAATGAAAAGGTGATCTATCAGGCCTTATTGCACTATGGGGCCAGCTTTATGCAAAGATTGAACGGGCTGGTGGAAGGTTCACCGTATGATACCTTGCTCCAGCTTGCAGCCAAAGGACTTGTGAACGCGGACAGCTTTATTCCCGTACGGCAATGGCTGGATCGGGACAGGCTGCAAAAGAGCACGGCCCGGCAGCGGGTCAATGCACGGATGAAAATTCTCTCCACCGGGCGATGGGAAGTAATCCGTCCTCTCATGCCGCTGACCGCCGAACAGCAGCTTAACCGTAATTTCGACCGGGCAGTGATCCTTTGCCGGGAGACGGTCCAGGGGATTACATGGAGTAAGGCACTGGAAACCCTGCGAATCTGGGAATATACCGGCCGGGTGCGCCGCGGCTACTTTATTGAAGGATTGTCGGGGATTCAGTTTATACGGGAAAAGGATTATGCAGGAACCATGCTGACGTTAGAACAGATGAGGGATCAGATCCTATGGCTGAATGCTATCGACCCGGCCCAGCCCTGGGGGAAAAGCCTGCAGCATAGGGCGGACCGAAAATTCCATAACCTTCCCGGGACGGTTGTAGCCTTACACGCCGGTGCACCTGTTGCAGTGATGGAACGTCAGGGCAGGAGCCTGCGAGTCTTTGAACCGGACTATCTGGCCGAAGCCCTTCACGCTTTCACTCAGGAGTATGATGGACGCAGGATATTCCCGGCCCAAAACCGGATCGTGGTAAAGGATTACCCGCAGGAAGCTGCCGAAGAGCTTAACCGCGCCGGCTTCAGCCGCGAGTTGCAGGATTATGTGCTTTATCGGTCCTATCGATAATTGTCGGGGAAAACAGACTGCTGCAACCGAGAGGCCTGTTGCCCCGGACCCGTTAAAGTAGTATGATGGATTTGGCTGAAACACTGTCCTTTCATCCTTCAATCATAATCAGGATAGTTTCAGAATAGCAGTAGAAATCTACAAATCGAAGATTTGTGATTTCTTTGCATAAGTTCGCCAACAATTTGCATCGCAAATTGGGCGAGCTAGTATATGTAAGAACTGAAAGGGGGAAGGTATCATGAAAGAGGAAACAATGGTTTCATCATACGATGGAACGAAACTAAGGTTCAGAAAGGATATTGTTCAAGATCCAAGAGCGCTGATCGTCATATCCCATGGCCTTTGCGAACACTTAAACCGCTATGATTACTTTACCGAAAAACTTAACGAGAACGGTTACAGCGTCTACCGTTATGATCAGAGAGGGCATGGCAAATCTGAGGGAAAGAAAGTCTATTTCAGTCATTATGATGAAATGCCGGATGATCTGGATATGATTGTTGATATCGCCCAAAATGAAAGTAACGGGAAAAAGGTTTTTCTTTTCGGCCACAGTATGGGCGGTGAAACGGTAGCTCTCTATGGTACGAAAAATCCGGGAAAAGCGGATGGAATTATTACGTCCGGTGCGTTAACCCGCTATTACAATCCCATCATGGGTGACCAGTTTCCGATTGCAGCTCCTGCCGGTACTTATGTGCCTAACTCACTCGGCAACGGAGTGTGCAGCGATATTAGGGTAATCGAAGCATACGTCAACGATCCTTTGGTGGAAAAAGAAATCAACATCGAACTGATAAACCAGATTTATGCAGGGGTACAATGGTTAAAGGAACATGCTGAGAATTTTGTTGACCCCGTCTTAATCATGCATGGGGCTGATGATGGACTGGTTTCCGTTAAAGACTCCCTGGATTTTTTTAGAGGGATCAATTCCGCAGATAAGAGCCTGCGGGTCTATGCGAAGCTTTTCCATGAGATTTTAAATGAGCCGTGCAAGGATGAAATTATTGCTGATATCTTATTATGGCTTAGCAAGCATATCTGATGGTTCTAAATATAAACCAAAAAATTACTCAATAAAAAATGCTGCACCGAAAGATGAATTGGGTGCAGCATTTTTTATAGGAATATAATTGAGAGAGGAGATAATGATTATTCTAAAATCCGCTGATATCCTGCGCAAGTCCGATTACCAGCATTTCTGATACGCAACCGCCCTTTGTCAGGGCACAGGCCTGATATACCATATCTGCAAAATGCTCAGGACGAACAGACATGGATTCATCCCATTCAAACTTGTTTAAACCCTCTGCTGATTGAAAATTGGTGTTCGAACCACCCGGTACCAGCAACGTAACACCTATGCCATGGGGTCTCAGTTCGGTATAAAGACACTTCGTAAATGCATTGACAGCAGCTTTGGCAGCTGAGTAAACGGACCAGCCGGGCCATGAGCGGCGGTCGCATACGCTGGATACATTGACAATCTTGCCGTAGCCCTGAGCCTTAAACTGTGGAGTGAAAGTCCTGCAGCTCATTATTGTGCTTGTGAGGTTGAGGTCAATTATCTTCCGGTTCATTTCGTCGCTCATCTCTTCTATGGGAGCTACTTTTACTGCGCCGCCTGCATAATTAATAAGGAAGTCAACCTTTCCGAAGTTATCCATGCATGCCTTCAAAGCAGCCGTAAAGGTCTCTGCCTTTGTCGCATCACCCTTGAAGTAAACCACCTTGGAGCCGTATTCTTCACATTTCTTAGCCGTGTCGGCCAAGCCTTCTTCATTGATATCGATCAAAACCAGGTTGCATTGGTCCTTTTCTGCAAATAATTCTGCCGTCGCCTTTGAAAAACCTGAAGCAGCTCCTGACAAAACTGCAACCTTACCTTTTAAAGATTCCCCCATGAAAATACCTCCTTAAATATAATTTCAGAGAAAATGTACTATTTGATATTAAGCTAACATATTCCATGACATAAGTCAATGGGTTATTATTCAACATTGACAAAATTTATAAAAAAATTCAAAAGCATTATTGACAAATGTCACGAACTATTCTAATATTGTATTAACAAATGTTTTAGAAAATGTTATGAGAAGGCGAGGTTGTTTATATGCTCGATAATTTAAAGGGTAAGGTGTGCGTTGTAACTGGTGCGGCACGCAGCATCGGACTTGGAATAGCAGAGAAATACTGTAAAGATGGTGCAAAGGTAGTCATGATAGATATCAACCCGGAGGTAGTGAAAGAAGCCGAGCGGCTGTCAATGGAATATGGAACGATAGCCAAAGCTTATGTTCTGAATATAACTGACAGGGATGCGGTTCTGAAATGCTTTGAGGATATCGTTCAGGAGCTGGGGCCTGTATTTGCCCTGGTCAACAATGCAGGAATAGTAGATCAACGTCCCTTTGAGGAAATTACTGAGGAGCAAATAAATAGACAGATGGCGGTTAATGTTAATGGAACGCTATTTTGCTGTCAGGGTGCCGCCAGGAGTATGAAGGAAAACAAGGAAGGAAGAATTATCAATTTTTCCTCCAAATCGGGGAAAACAGGTTCAGCCCTCATGGCTCATTACTCAGCAGCCAAGGGTGCCATAATATCGCTGACCCATGCACTTGCATTTGAATTAGCTTCCCATAACATACAGGTCAATTGTATATGCCCCGGCATAACTGATGCCACAGGTGTGTGGAGTGAAGTAAGCTCAGGTTATACGAAGAATATGAATCTCTCAAGAGAAGAGGTTGTTAAGCAGTTTACGTCAAAGATTCCGCTTAAAAGGCTTACAAATATTGAAGATGTCGTCGAAATGGTATTTTTTCTTACCCTGAAAGGAGATTACATGACAGGCCAGGCCTACAACGTAACCGGGGGAAGGGAGATGCACTAGTATGAGCAAGGATGTGGGAAAGTGCGTAAATTACTATGCTCCTATGGATGTACGCATCGAGCCGATGACAGAGGTGCCCCAAATATCGGAAGGGGAAGTACTGGTCAAAATTGAAGCCTGTGCTATCTGCGGCACTGATATTAAATCCTTTCGCAACGGTAATCCGAGGATTAGGCCGCCTCAAATCATGGGGCACGAGTTCTGCGGTGAGATTGTAGGGATAGGCAAGGGAGTAAGCAATTACAAGACTGGACAGAGAGTGACCATGGCTACGACAATAGGCTGCGGACAGTGTGTTTATTGTACAAAAGGTAAAACCAATCTGTGCAGAAGTGCCGAAGCAATGGGCTTCCACTATCCCGGTGCCATGGCTCCCTACGTTGTGATACCTGCAAAAGCAGTTAGTCAAAACCACCTAGTGGACGTTGGAGGTCTGGATGCAGTCATCGCCAGTTTAAGTGAGCCCATGTCCTGCGCCATGAACGATATAAGCAAGGTTCCGGACGAGGAGTTGAAGAGTGCACTTGTGATTGGTCTCGGACCGCTGGGAATGCTGCATGCGGTGTGTTTGAAGGAGAAAGGCGTTGAAAATATCGTTTGTGTAGCTAACCCCGGTAAACGATACGATATGGCTAAGCATTTGGGTTTTGATAAAGTCTATACCCCAGCCGAGATTGACGGGAAGTATCTGGAGCTGACAAACGGCGAAGGCTTTGATCTTGTTATTATAACTGCCCCCAGCAATGAAGTGCAGGGGAAGGCGCCAATGTACGCGAGAAAGGGTGGATATGTATCCTATTTCGCCAGCCTGCCTGTAGGAGATGAAATGCTTAGTATGAATAGCAGGACCATCCACTACAATGAGCTTATCCTGTATGGTACATCGGACTCGACGGTCAAGCATGTTCAGGCAGCGGTAGATCTTCTCCGCAAGAATCCTGAGGGCTTCAGACCGCTGATTACCCATGTCATGCCTTTTGAAGATTTCCACAAGGCTATGGAGGAAATAAAAGCAGGCAATGCAGTAAAGATAGTGCTCATACCATAAAAGTACAGAGATAAAAAGATGAAGCGTGCAGGACTTGGGGATATTTTACCCCAAGCAATAGATAGAGCTTGGTTTCAAGCCCTATAAGGAGCCGGGAATTATGGAGGTAATGGGATTATGTATGCTGCAAAGGTGATCGGTACAGTGGTATGTACGACGAAAGACGAAAAACTGAATGGCAGAAAGCTCCTGGTGGTACAGCCGGTCAGCCTTCTGACGCTTCAATACGAGGGTAAGCCTGCTGTAGCAATAGATTCTGTGGGTGCAGGCCTGAATGAAATCGTACTGGTCGTAGGGGGAAGCTCTGCAAGGCAAACCGCCATCACAACCAATACACCGGTGGATGCAACCATTATGGCCATTGTGGATTTGATAGACATTGACGGGAATAAGGTGTTTGACAAGGGACAGTAAGCTGGATTGGAGTGATATGCGTGTTTTTAGCCAGAATAATCGGAACGGTGGTAGCAACACAAAAGGATGAATCGCTGAAGGGTGTCAAGCTGATGGTCATACAGCCTTTAGATTCCTTTGAGAATAATACCGGAACCCCGATTATAGCAGCAGATACGATCGGCGCCGGCTATGGAGAGCTCGTTTTCTGTGCCAAAAGCAAGGAGGGAGCGATGCCCCTGCACGATCCAAATGCCCCTGTGGACGCCGGAATCATAGGAATTGTTGACAGTATATACAATGAAAGAAAAGGATGATCGCTATGATTTTTTCACGTGTTGTCGGGAACCTGGTTGCTACCCAAAAAAACGAACATCTGAAGGGCGCCAAGCTGATGCTTCTGCAGCCCCTTGATGCCAAAGGAGACTGTGCCGGTGAGCAGTTTATTGCAATTGATGCAGTGGGCGCAGGTATCGGTGATATTGTGCTGGCCATTGCGGAAGGCGGTTCTGCAAGGCAGGCCTATAAGGCTCAAAGCCCGTTGGCCCCTATTGATACAATTATAGCGGGTATTGTAGACGTTATTGATACGGAAGACGGAATGATAAGATTATAACCATTTTGCCAGCCAAGCGAGCTTGGGGCAAAAGGGCAACGAGGCCGGGGATATTTCGGCTCGTTATATGATTAGGATGAGGTGAGAGAATGGAAATTAGCAAGCTCATAGAAAGCATAACACAGGAGGTTCTTAAGGAACTGGGTGAAAGCGGCGTTTCGAACTTTAGAGGAATTGATACCAAGGAGGTGCTGCCTAACGGGGTTGATATCAATCATCTTGCAAGCACAGTGGATCATACTGTCCTCAAACCGGAAACCAGCAGAAAAACGATAGAAAAGTTCTGCAAGGAAGCCATTGAGTGGAAATTTGCATCGGTATGTGTGAACCCTACTCATGTCAAGCTTGCTGCCAGCCTGTTAAAGGGAACTGATGTCAAGGTATGCACAGTAATCGGCTTTCCTCTGGGAGCCAACACCTCTTTTGTAAAAGCTGCTGAAACCAGAGATGCCATAGCAAATGGAGCTCAAGAGGTTGACATGGTGATCAACATTGGCGCACTCAAGGATGGGGACTACGATTTGATTTCCAGGGACATAAAGGCAGTCGTTGATGCAGCGGCAGGCCAGGCGAAGGTGAAAGTCATTATAGAGACCTGCCTGCTTACCGAACAGGAAAAGATCAAAGCCTGTCTGCTTGCGAAGAGTGTAGGGGCGGATTTCGTCAAGACTTCCACCGGAATGAGTACAGGCGGTGCAACCGTGGAGGATATTACGCTGATGAGGAAAACAGTGGGTCCGCAAATGGGAGTCAAGGCTTCGACAGGTGTCAACGACCGCGAAATCGCTCTAAACCTCATAAGAGCCGGGGCAACTCGGCTGGGCACCAGTAAGGGCATGATCATACAGACAGGGCAAAATCCTGAGGAAGCAGCCTGCATCAACTGCGGCAACTGCAAGAAAGGCTGTCCGACAGGAAATACACATATGGTGAAAGACAGCTATTAGTGTCAAATATGGCGAAATAGCGAGGGGAAAATGTCCCCCACCTCGATATAACGCATAGAGGTAAGAAAATTTACTTCAGTCGAAAATTTTCTGCTTAAGCGTTAGAAGGGAAGTGAAAATGTGAGTATCAACGATTCGGAGAATATAGAAAAGTCCATAAAAGAAGCAAATGAGTTTATGGCTGTGGCCTATGAAAGTCAGAAGCTGCTGGAAGAGTACGAACAGCCGGCAATCGACAGAATTGTCAAGGCAATGGCGGATGCGGGGTATGAAAATGCCAGCAAGCTGGCTTATATGGCAGTTGAAGAATCTAATATCGGAATCGCAGAAGACAAGGTGATCAAGAATATATTTGCTACGAAAAACCTGTATGAATACATAAAAGACATGAAAACAGCAGGGATAGTAAGTGAAGATAAGCAAAAAGGTATTATTGAAATAGCGGCTCCCATGGGAGTGGTGGTAGGACTGATCCCGACCACTAATCCCACATCAACAGTAATGTATAAAGCAATTATCGCAATAAAATCCCGAAATTCCATCGTCTTTTCGCCTCATCCCAGATCGGTAAGGTGTTGTGTAGAGGCTGCACGTATCATGGAAGAGGCTGCTGTTTCGGCAGGGGCTCCCAGGGGCGTAATAACATGCCTTTCCAACTGCACTAAGGAAGCTACCGATACCCTGATGCAGCACCCCAAGGCCTCTGTGATACTGGCTACAGGCGGAAGCGCAATGGTAAAGGCTGCATACAGCTCAGGTACGCCTGCATTTGGAGTCGGACCGGGAAATGTTCCCGCGTTTATAGAGAAATCTGCGGACATAAAGGACTCCATCGATAAAATATTTATGAGCAAAACCTTTGACAACGGGACCATATGCGCATCAGAGCAGGCTATCATCGCAGAAGCTTCGATCTATGAAACAGTCAAAGCCGAGGCGGTTAGAAAAGGCGGGTATTTTGTTGAAGGAGATGCATTAAAGGCTCTGGAAAAGACCGTAATCACGGAAGGCGGAGGAGTCAATCCCCAGGTTGTAGGGCAATCTCCCAAAAGAATAGCGGAGCTGGCAGGCATTCGCATCCCTGACGGCACGAGAATCATATGTGCTGAACTAAAGGGGGTGGGCAGGGATTATCCCCTTTCAGCGGAAAAGCTTTGTCCTGTACTTGCATTCTACACTGTTGAAGATTGGGAATCCGGCTGCAAAAAGTGCATCGAGCTCTTAAATTACGGCGGGGTGGGTCACACAATGGTCATACACTCTCATAATGATAGGATTATTCAAGAGTTCGGGCTTAAAAAGCCGGTATTCCGTATTTTGGTAAACACTCCATCTTCACAGGGTGCCATAGGTTACACCACCGGGCTTGCGCCGGCTTTGACGTTGGGCTGTGGAACCTGGGGCGGGAGCATAACCTCAGATAATGTTACTCCACTGCATTTGATCAATCGGAAGAGGATTGCCTACCATCAGCCTGAAACAAAGGTGGAGGTCCCCAAGAGTAAGGCAAAATTTGTATATGCACTGACAGAAATACAAAGAGCAGTTGAACGAACAAGTCGATTTGAAAATTTTTAGTTGATAGGAGGATCTTATAATGAGCGAAGCAATAGGAATGATTGAAACCAAAGGCCTTGTAGGTGCAATAGAGGCGGCGGACGCAATGGTAAAAGCAGCTAATGTGCATCTTGTGGGCAAGGAAATCGTCGGAGGAGGCTTTGTAATGGTAATCGTCCGCGGCGATGTCGGAGCAGTGAAGGCTGCAACTGATGCGGGTGCGGCTGCGGCAGGAAGAGTCGGAGAGCTGAAATCTGTGCATGTAATTCCGCGGCCCCATAGCGAGGTCGAAGCAATATTACCCGGCACAGAAAAGGCTGTGGAAGTAGCTGCAAAACCACAATCTCCAGCGAAGAAGCAGGAACAATAAGTTAATGAATGGAGGATTTTTATGGATAATGCTCTGGGTATGATAGAAACCAAAGGGTTGGTAGGGGCAATTGAAGCTGCCGATGCTATGGTTAAGGCTGCAAACGTTAGTCTTGTAGGCAAGGAATGCATTGGCGGTGCATTTGTAACGGTTATGGTGAGGGGAGACGTAGGAGCAGTGAAGGCAGCTACTGACGCAGGCGCAGCAGCGGCTCAAAGAGTGGGTGAACTTAAGTCGGTTCATGTAATTCCACGTCCTCATGCTGAGGTGGAAATAATTCTGCCAAGATAATATTTTTATGAATCAGGAGGTATTTAACATGGAAGATGCTCTGGGTATGGTAGAAACCATTGGCGAGGTAGGAGCCATTGAAGCAGCGGATGCAATGGTAAAGGCAGCAAATGTAAGACTTGTTGGTAAAGAGAAGATCGGAAGCGGCTATGTCACAGTAATGGTAAGAGGCGATGTCGGAGCAGTGAAGGCAGCTACCGAAGCAGGTGCGGCAGCGGCTCAAAAAGTTGGAGAGCTGAAATCTGTTCATGTGATTCCGCGCCCTCATAAGGAAGTTGAAAGTATATTGCCAGGAAAATAGATTGAAAAAAGCGAAAAACAGGCGGTGGTAGCTGGTGGAAGCAGAATTTGTAAGCAAGATAGTAAAGGCGGTATTGGCGAAATTAAACACAAACCTTCAATTATATAGTGAAAAGCCGATACCCATAGGGGTATCCAACAGGCATGTCCATCTTTCAAAAACAGATCTGGAGGTGCTGTTCGGACAGGGCTATGAGTTAAGCCGACTTAAGGAATTGTCCCAGCCAGGACAGTACGCCTGTACTGAGACCGTGATCCTGGCAGGCCCCAAGGGCTGCATAGAGCAGGTAAGGATACTTGGACCTGTAAGATCACTGACACAGGTTGAGATTCTTCGGAGCGATGCATTCCGGCTGGGCGTCAATGCGCCTGTCCGTGAGTCAGGCAGTCTGAACGGCTCAGAAGGTATCACGCTCATTGGCCCGAAGGGCAGTGTGCAGCTGACGGAAGGAGTTATTGCAGCTCAAAGGCATATTCATATGACTCCAGAGGATGCAGTATGCTTTGGTGTAGCTGACGGGCAGCTTGTCTCGCTTAAAGTCGGAGGTACAAGGGGGCTGGTTTTTGATCATATCGTGGTCAGGGTAAGCCGCAATTTCAGTCTTGAATGCCACATTGATATGGATGAAGCGAATGCTGCAGAAGTAAATACCGGGGCACCGGGTTACCTGTTTGGCATTTCAAATGAAGGTATCCCTGAAGCAGCCGCACAACCTGCAGATAACTTCAGGTCTGAGCAGCCATTAAAGCTCATAACGGAAGAAACTGTCAGAGATGCTTGTAAAAAAGGCGTAAAGCTGAAGGTCTGCAAGGATACCATATATACTCCTCTTGCGAGGGATGCCATTAAGGAACTGAAGGCTGAAGCTATTATAACGACGGCGTCAATCCCCGACTGACGCCTACGGTTTCGAGTTATGGCAAGTGAATTACCAAAACCCAAAACCGTTCGTTCAACGATTTGAGTGCCGTGCGAATATTCGCTGATGCGAATCGCACATGGCTATTCAAATCAAACAAGTCGATTTGAATTTATGGATGAGGTGGTTGAATTGTCAAAGGTCATTGCATTAAAGGACATTATGGAGTACAAAGGGTTAAAGACTGCAGAATTCCCGGCTGGTATCATACTCACTCCTTCTGCCTGGGATTGGGCCGGAGAAAACGGTCTGGAGGTTATTATCAATCATTCAAGTGCAGTGGAGCCTCAGGATGAACGGTCTGAGCTGCTTAGGCAGACTGTTCGGGCAGCAGTGGAAAGTGCAGAAAAATGCGGAGGCTTGATTAGTAGGGAAAACTTAGTTAAAATAGTTACAACGAGCTTGGAGAGAATGGGCTGTATCATCGAAAACAGGTAGGGAGAGGTAGCTATGGGTAAATACTTGCTCAGCGTAGACAATGGGCTGACTACTACAAAAGCTGTGCTTTTTACACTTGAGGGCAGGGAAGTTGCATCCGGGCATGTCAGTACGGTTATCGAAAACAAAGGAGATTTTGCAGAGATCGATATGGATCTGCAGTGGGAGAATACCGCAAAGGCTATAAGGGAATGCCTGGAAAAGGCCAATGTCAGATCCGAGGACATAATCGGGGTCGGAAATAGCGGGCACGGAGCAGGCTTGTATTGCCTTGACCGGCATGGCAGGCCTGTCAGAAAGGCTGTTTCATCAATGGATCCAAGGGCCAACAGCATCATTGACAGCTGGAACAGGGAAGGCCGAACTCCTCGGGACAGAATTTACCAGAATTTCTGGAGCGGGCAGGCGGTTCCCATACTAAGCTGGTTGAAGCAGAATGAACCTGAAAACTATAAAACCATAAAGACGGTTCTCATGGTGAAGGACTGGATCATCTACCGCCTTACCGGCGAACTGGGGATCGAATACACAGATGCGAGTAATTCCGGTATGATCAACCCAAGGGATAAAAGTGCAGACCTGGAATTATTCCAGATTTTTGATATAGATGAAGCGTTCAACAAAGTGCCAAAACTTCGCAGGACTACAGATATTGCCGGCTATGTCAGCAAAACGGCTGAAGAGGAAACCGGTCTGGCAGCAGGTACCCCCGTAATAGGGGGAGTTTTTGACTGTATTGCATGTGCACTTGGCAGCGGAGTGTATGATAAGGATAAGTACAGCATCATAGCAGGTACGTGGAACATCAACTCAGGAATTGAAGAGCAGCTGTTTGATCCCGGCGATACCATGAAAACCTCATTATATGTGGATATCAATAAATATTTCTATACTGAATCCAGCGCAACCTCTGCTGTGAATCTGAACTGGTTTATTGACAATGTCATCAGAGGCTTCAAGATTTTTGATGTACAGGATGAGGAGTTGTTTCGGACGATAGAGGAAAAGCTCGGGCAAATCGATCCGAGGGATTCTGACATCATATATATGCCGTTTTTGTACAAATCGCATTTGTCACATATGAATGGAGCATTTCTCGGCTTGAAGCCGGAGCACAATATATTCAATATGCTCAGAGCATTGTATGAGGGAGTTGTATTTGCACACAGAAAACATATCGACAACCTGAAAAGTTACGGGATTGTAAGACGAAGCGCCATGCTGTCCGGCGGAGCAGCGAAAAGTTCCCTCTGGGGCCAGATGTTCGCTGATATTTTGGATTTGGAAATAATGACAGCCGATACTACCGAAGCAGGAGCCTTGGGTACTGCGGCCTGTACTGCGGTAGCTCTCGGAATTTACAAGGATTTAAAGGATGCCATCACAGCAATGGTTAAGGTAAAAAATTGCTATTATCCCGATGCTTCAAAAAAAGAAGTCTACGATACAAAATATGACACGTTCAACAACTTAATTGAGAAGTTTGATTGACATTGTTAAAAGGAGGAATTTCTATGGATTTAAATCTTAAGGGTAAGGTCGCCATTGTAACCGGAGGGGGCAGCGGACTTGGTGCCTCAATCAGCGAAGCTCTGTCAATGGAGGGCTGCAGCGTTGTCGTTAACTATATTGTGGATGAAGCCAGCACATTTCGATTTGTAGATTATCTCAATGAAAAATATGATACAAACGCGATTCCTCTTTACGGTGATATCACCAAGGCCGAGGATATCGAAAATGTCATAGCCAGGGCTGTAGACATATACGGAAAGGTTGATATACTGGTCAACAATGCGGGCATTTGGCCTACCGCCTGGGTGGAAAGCATGAGCGACGAGGAATGGGAGAGGACTGTTAAAATAAACCTTACAGGTCCCTTCATGTTCAGCAAAAGGGTGGTGCAGCACCTGATCGGCAGGAAAAGCCCCGGAAAAATCATCAATATTGTTTCGCAGGCGGCTTTCCATGGTTCAACCAGCGGTCATGCCCATTATGCCGCAGCAAAGGGGGGACTGGTCACCTTTACCGTATCGTTAGCTCGGGAAGTTGCCAAACACGGGATCAATGTAGTTGCGGTTGCCCCGGGAATGATGAGAACTCCAATGAACAAGAAGGAGCTTGAAGAAAGAGAAGCGGAATACGTTAAGAGAATCCCCCTGGGAAGGATTTCCGATCCCATGGAGGTTGCAAACACAGTTGCTTTTCTTGCCTCAAACAAGGCGGATTATATAACCGGAGCGACAATAGATGTTACCGGTGGGATGCTCATGCGATAAAACGATTTCTGTTGACAAATGTCATGAGAATTTTTATAATAAGACAAAACGACGAATTGAAAAAATCTTCAAGATTATGGTAATAATAGTATTAAAGTCCCATGGTTAATTGTTTTTGAAATGGGGTAGATATTAAAAAATATATAATGATAAGAGGACTAATCGTATGGATGCAAAGTTTGATGTTGCACTGATGGTGAAAGTTGCACAGATGTATTATAACAACAATATGAAGCAGGAGGAAATTGCCAGGGAACTGCAGATTTCCAGATCGCTTATTTCCATGATTTTGACTGAGGCCAAGGATGTTGGCATTGTGCAAATAAATATTCTTGATCCTCAAATGAACAATGATGAGCTTTCGAAACAGTTTGAAAGCAGATTCGATCTGGAAAAATGTGTTATTGTACCTACTGCAGTGCAGGATCCTAATACCCTTAGAAAGCTGGTAGCCAAAAGGGCAGCTGACGTATTTAATCAGGAACTCAATGACCAGGCCAACATTGGTATCTCCTGGGGGAGGACTTGTTATGAGTTTATTGATCAATATACTTCCGTATCGGCATATAAGGATATCTCTATTGTACCTCTCATCGGAGGCAGCAACCAGATTGCGTATTATTACCAGGAAAACGAAATGGTTCGAGTTTTTGCAGAAAAAATTGGCGGGAACCCATATTTCATATATGCGCCCTGTCTGAATTCCACCGTTGAGGAGAAATTACTTTTTGAAAGAAGCTCCAACATGCAGCCTATTTTAGACAAATGGGCCAACCTGGATATTGTAATAGCAGCCGTAGGTTCACTGCCTGATTTCAATTCCCATGAAAGGGAGACCTATATCGGAGAATCTGAAATATTCGGCATACTGGAAAAGAGTGAAGCTGTAGGCGATATCAACGCGAGATACTTCGATAAGGGTGGAAACTTTATTGAGAATGAGTATTTTGACAGAATGATTGGAGTATCGGTTGATGAACTGCGGAATGCCCGCACAACCATTGGTGTTGCGACGGGACAGGAAAAGGTACCCGCGATTCTGGGCGCACTGAAAACGAGGATTTTCAATATCTTTATCACCGACGAACAAACTGCAAAAAGTGTATTGAAGGCTGAAACACATAAATAAATTTGCTTCTATTGGCAAAAAAACATCTCTGGTCAAGGGGTGTTTTTTTTTTTAATAAAAATTTATCAAATTTCTATAAATAGTGTGTTGACATATGTTATGGATTTGGTTACAATGAAGTTGACAAATGTCATGTAAAAATTTATGAGGAGGAAAACTTATGAAGAAGAGCATTTCTATCATTATTTGTTTGGTCTTTTTAGTCAGCATGTTAGGACTTGCGGGCTGCACCTCAAAGGAGGCTTCGGACCCTGCATCGACTGAAAAGACATCAGAGACAGAACCTTTAAAGATAGGTTACTGCGTGTCTACTTTGAACAACGGCTTTCATCAGGCTCATGCAACTTGGGCAAAAAAATATGCAGAAGAAAAATATGGGGCTGAGGTACAGGTATTCGACGGTAAGTCCGACGCGAATGTAATGGCACAGAATTTTGATCAGGCTGTAGCGATGGGTCTGGATATGGTATCCCTCCACATATGGCAGGGAGAATCAATCAAAGCAGCAGCAAAAGAAGCAATTGACAATGGAATGATCATAACCACTTACTTCGATAAGATCCCAGGAATGGCAAACCCGCACATTATGCCGGGAGAAGCAGAAATATCTGAGCAAATGGGAAAGATAGCCGCTGAACAGTGGAAAAAAGCTCACCCGGACAAACCCATCGTGTTCGTATGTATCGGATGGCCGGAGCATGAGGGAGTAACAACCGGACGTACAGATCCTTTTGTTAAGGGCGTAATGAGTGTTGACCCCAATGCGAAATACCTTGGATGCATGGATGCCAGCAAGGGCGCAGATGCGGCTTTCAAGGTAACACAGGACCTGGTACAGGCAAACCCGGGCTTGAACATTATCTATTCAGAAGCTGCAGACCTGACTGTAGGTGTACTTCCTGCACTTCAGCAGCTTGGAAGAGGAAAGATGGATAACGGCAAACCGCTCACTGAAATACTGTGCAGTGTTGACTGTCCGGAAAACGAACTGATCGATTGCTTCGACCCAAGCAGCTCTCTGAAGATGTCGATGGGTCTTCCTCCAAAGGAAACAGCAATGGTAAGAATTGATACAATGATGAAGATTAAGAACGGAGAACTCAAGCAGGATGATCCAAGTCTGGATACAATCTATGTACCTAACAAGCTGATCGGTTACTGGACACAAAAAGACGTTAAGGAAGCTGTTGACTGGTACAATGAACAGTTCGGCGCTTCATTGGCAGTACCTACATACGAATAAACGTAAACCACATAAGGTCTATCGGGAGGGACAAAAAACAGATCCCTCCCGATACTATTTCGGGAACTATGTCAATTACTTGGATTGGAGAGCGGAAACCATGAGTGATAATGTATTAGAAATAAGAAACCTCACAAAAGTTTTTCCCGGAGTACGCGCGATTGACGATGTCAGCTTCAATATCGAAAGAAACACTGTTCATTGCCTGGTTGGCGAAAATGGAGCAGGTAAATCGACTTTGATAAAAATACTTACCGGTGCATACGGCAGGACCGGCGGGACTATTCTACTCAATGGAGATCAATACGTTGCTAATAACCCTAAAGAAGCAAAGAAAAATGGTATCAGCACTCTGTTCCAAGAGCTGAATGTTGTAGACCAGCTGACTGTTGAGGAAAACCTTACACTGGGTAATGAAGATACCAAATACGGTTTTTTAACAAAATCCGATAAGAGTAAAAAAATACTTGAGGTGCTGAAAAGCATTGAGCCAAGCATCAATGCAAAGCAAAAGGTCGGAAGGCTGAGTGTGGCTAAAAAACAGATCGTGGAAATAGCAAAGGCCGTTGCTTCGGAGGCAGATATTATTATTATGGATGAACCGACGGCAGCAATATCAGAAGGAGAAATCAACCGACTGTTCCGGATCATCAGAAGCCTCAAAGAAAAGAATGTCACGGTAATCTATATCTCCCACAGGCTGGATGAGATATTTGAAATAGGCGACAACGTTACAGTAATGCGTGATGGCAGACATGTGGGCACAAAATCGGTCAGAGAGGTGAAAGACCGCTCTGAGCTTATCAAAATGATGATCGGCAAGACTGTAATCGAATCATATATTCCCAAAGATGAAAAAGCTGAGGAAACACTGCTTGAGGTGAAGGGTCTTTCAAACAGCAAACTGCATGATATTTCCTTCGACGTCAATAAAGGAGAGATCGTCGGCTTTTATGGATTGGTAGGGGCAGGAAAAACGGAACTGGCAAGAGCAGTATACGGTGCTGACAAATATAGCGGGGAAATTATTTTCAAAGGGAAAAAGCTTGGAAACTCCACCGGCAAGGTGATTCGCGCAGGAATCGTACTCGTTCCGGAAGAGCGCAGAACAGAAGGAGTATTCACCAAATTGACGATCAGAGAGAACATTCCGGTAATGAATATGGGTAAAATTTCAAAAGCCGGTTTTCTGAACAGTATCATGGAAAGAAAAGTTGCCGACGAATATATCGAGAAGCTGAACATAGTAACCCACAGCATGGAAAAAGAGACCGCTAAGCTCTCGGGAGGAAATCAACAGAAGGTTGTAATATCCAAGTGTTTGTTCGCGGATGCAGATTTATTGATATTGGATGAACCTACTCGCGGAATTGATGTAGGAACTAAAGGTGAAATTTACAGCATAATACGTCAATTGTCCGCTGAGGGTAAATCCATTATGATGTTCTCTTCTGAATTGCCGGAGATAATCAACAATTGTGATAGAATATTTCTGTTATATGACGGAAAGGTAAAAGCTGAGATAGAAAATGGAACAGATCTAAACAGTGAAATGATTATTCACATCGTGACAGGAGGCGAATCATAGTGCAAAACTTGAATGATCAAAACAAGGCAAGCTCCAGGATAAGCAATCTTACCTTTGCCATTCTGTCAATGCTGGTAGTTCTTGCAATTATTTTTACAATAGCGTCTATCTGTGTCCCGAGATTTTTTGATATCAACAATATTTCCAACCTGATAGCACAGCAGGCGGAAATAATAATCCTTAGTATAGGAGTAACATTCCTCCTCATTGCGGGCTACTTCGATATGTCTGTAGGAGGAATCATTTCCATGGCAGCAGTCCTTTCCGCTTATTTCTGTCAGGCTACGGCAGCGGCAGCAAACGATCTGGGCAGCGGGCTGGGGTTGAACTACAGCACTGCCATCGCACTGACCCTGATTTGCTGCATGGCGATAGGCGCTCTCAATGCATTACTGGTAGTCAAGCTGAAGGTAAATTCCGTAATAGCCACATTGGCTACAATGGCTGTGGCAAGGGGAATCGCCATGATCGTTGCAAAAGGAGCGCAGAGAATAACAGGGCTGCCGGAAGAATTCTGCACCATAGGGCAGTACACCATTATCGGTACCATAAACCTTGCGGTAGTGATCAGCCTTATCCTTCTAATCATTGCACTTATCGTAGAAAACAAGACGATATTCGGCAGAAGAATCTATCTCATCGGCGCAAATCAGACCGCTGCAAAGCTGTCGGGAATCAATGCCGACAGGCAGGTTGCAATCTTGTACATAGTAAGTTCATTTCTTGCCGGTATTTCCGGTATCGTAATGGCTTCAAGGTTTAACGCAGGCAACTGCGCACTTGGCACGGGTTACGAATTTGATGCACTGGTCGTTACAGTGCTGGGAGGAACCAGTATCTTCGGCGGCTTCGGCTCTGTAACCTGTGCAGTGGTCGGCGCTTTTATTCTGGGGATTCTGAGTACTTCCGTCAATATGCTTGGCTTCCAGCCCTCGATGCAGATGCTGGTTAAAGGTGTTGTGATAATTGTAAGCATACTGGCACTGCGTTTTGCATTAAACAAACGGAATGTATAGGGGGTGGAAGCATGAACTTGAACAGACGTATTTCCTGGAAAACCACATTTAAGAACTTGTATGTTTTTAGTGTTTTGGCATTGATCATTATCATTTTCAGTTCTATTTCCATAAACTTTATTGGGGCGCCCAACATAACAAACATCATCAGACAGTCCGTACCTCTGCTCCTTGTATCAACATCTGTGACACTTCTCATGATGTCAGGCCATATCGACCTTTCTGTAGGCGGTATCCTTGGGCTCTGTTCCGTAGTTTTCTCAATACTTGTCAATGCAGGCAGCGGATATTTCATGGCAACTATACTGACTTTGCTGTTGGGCGTATTCGTCGGCTTCTTTAATGGATTCCTCGTAGTGAGATTGAGGATCGTACCCGTTATTGCGACATTGGCCACAATGAGTCTATGCGTAGGCTTGGGTAAGCTTTTGTCACCCGGTGGAATCGGACTGATCAAAGGCCTTCCGGAGAATATAGTAGGGTTTGCCCGTACTCCTTTTTGGCTGGGGCTGCCCATAGCCTTATACGTGACGGTTGCTGTGATAGCTGTTTTAGTGATACTTCAAAAAAAGACTCCGTTGGGGAAATATGCTGCTGCGATCGGCGGGAATATGACGGCTGCAGAGCTATCGGGCATCAATGTAGTCAAAACAGTATGGACGCTTTATGTAATCGTCGGCTTATGCTGCGCGCTGGCAGGTATCTCACGAACCAGCCTCCTTTCGCTTGGTGACCCGGTAACCGGCATGGGTATGGAAATGGATGCAATGATCGCTGTAGTTTTGGGAGGAACCAGCTTCTCCGGGGGAGATGGCTCCGTAGCAAGAACGATTATAGGCGTTCTGGTACTAATGTGCCTGACCGCCGGTATGCAGGTAATAGGCGCGGAAGCGTACTATCAGACCATCGTCAAAGGAATCGTTCTTATCATCGCAGTGGTAACCGACGTATTGGTAAAAGAGAAAATTGAAGATTGAACGACGGCGTCAGTGATGCCTACGGTTTTGGGTTCCGTCAAATGAATTGCCAAAATCCAAAACCGTTCGTTCAACGATTTGAGTGCCGTGCGAACATTCGCTGCAGGCGAATCGCACATGGCGATTCAAATCGAACAAGTCGATTTGAAAAGGAGGCGGCATTATGCTAAACCTATCTTTGAACATTGAACCGGTTTTGACCGATATAGATTTTTACGACAGGATTAAAGTCGCTGCTGAGCTTGGCTTCAGTGCGATCGAATTTTGGGATTCTGAGGTTAAGGATGTAAAAAAGCTTGGGAGAATTGCCAGAGAAAGCAATGTCAAGGTAGCAATGTGCACGATTAACGGGATCTTCAAATACGTGCTTGACCAGCCTTATCCTCTGCTTTTGAAAGCGGTTAATCAAACGATAGATCTTATGAAGGAAATGGACTGCGGTTCCATGATCATATTTTCAGGGAATGCTGAGGGCAAATCCGATTCCCAGAAAAACATCATTATTGAGAATCTTAAAAGACTTGCGGAAGTGGCAGAAAAGGAAGATGTGATGATCAATATCGAGCCGTTGAATTCCATCGTGGAGTGCAAGGGACATTACCTTGATTCACAATACAAGGGCTTTGAAATCATCAAATGCGTAAACAGTCCTTTTATCAAAATGGTATATGACGTATACCATATCCAAGTTATGGAGGGCAATATCATAGATTCAATCAAGAGAAATATAGACTCAATCAGCCATTTCCATTCGGCAGGCGTGCCGGGCAGAAACGAACTGTTCCTGGGTGAAAACGATTACTGCAATATTATGAAGGCGGCTGAGGACGCGGGCTACAGCGGATATTTCGGTGTTGAGTACTGGCCATCCTATGAGGATCACATGAAATCGCTGAAAGAAGTGCTGCAATATCTTAGGAAATAGCGAGGCGTTAACGTCACACGCCTCGATATAACGCACAGATGTAAGAAAATTTTCTACAGTCGAAAATTTTCTACTTAAGCGTTAGAACAGGAGGAAACTATGAAAATCATTGGTATCGGAGACCTTTTAATACCTGAAACCTACATAAAGAAAGGCTTTTCGGCGCTTGAAGCCTACGGAGCCCAGGTAAGCACAGTGCAGTGGGAACTGAATAGCTACGAGGAGCTGCAGAATATTAACCTCATGGTCGAAAAAGGGGGAAGCGAAGCTTATGAGCCTCCCCAGTACATTCTTGATGCTGTAGAGCAGGCAGATATTATAATAACCCAATTCTGCACGATCACCAAAAGGGTGATGGATCACTGTAAAAACCTCAGGGCAATCGGCATCCTGAGAGGCGGTGTGGAAAATGTAAATATACAATATGCCGATGAAAAGGGTATTGCAGTATTCAATACACCGGGCAGGAATGCAAATGCGGTGGCTGACTTTACTGTAGGCCTTCTGATTTCAGAGTGCAGAAACATAGCAAAAAGCCATATGGAAATGAAGCAGGGCAATTGGGTAAGGGACTTTTCCAATAAAGCTTCCGTCCCTGATCTTATGGATAAGACAGTTGGCATAATCGGCCTGGGTGAAATAGGCCGAAAGGTTGCAAAAAGGCTTTTGAGTTTCGATATGAAGGTGATCGCTTATGAGCCCTATGCCAAGGACGGTTTTGACGGTGTAAGGCTGGTTGGGTTGGAAGAGCTGATGGAAGAATCGGACTTTGTTTCCGTTCATGCGAGGCTGACCAAGGAAACAGAGAAGCTGATCAGCGAAGAGTTGATCGGCAGAATGAAGCCTACGGCTTATTTCATCAACACCTCTCGGTCCGGTCTTGTAGATGAAGAGGCTTTATATCAGGCGTTGAAGGAAAAGCGTATTGCCGGAGCTGCATTGGACGTTTTCAACGTAGAGCCTCCGGGAAAGGATTATCCAATCGTTACGCTGGATAATGTAACGATAACACCTCATATGGCAGGGGGGACCGTTGACGCATTTTTGAACTCTCCCAAGCTTCTGGCTGAAGATATGGCCAGCTTGTGGAAAAATGAAGTGCCGAGATTCGTCTACAATAAGGAAACCTTCGCAAGAGATTGGAAAAGGTAAAGCTTAAGGAGGGTTAGAATGAAAATCAAGGATATCAATAATGTCAGCAGGTTTTTGGAAGTTGTATGCAATTGCAAGGGGAATGTTGAGCTGGTAACCAGCCAGGGCGACAGGCTCAATTTGAAATCAAAGCTTTGTGCTTGCACTTCTCTGACTAATTACCTGAGTGAAGCAAAAATGGACGATATAGAAATAATACTGCATGACCCTGATGACTTTAAAATGTTGACTGAGTTCCTGATAAGAGGCTAGCACTAATTCCTTACAAGTTTTAAGTGTTACAGATCACTGGAGAGAAGGGATAATTGTGGATTTGAATCAAATTGATAAAATCGTTAAGGAAGTTGTACAGGAAACCATAAAGAATAACAATCCGGGTACTGGACGGGACGCATATGATGAAAAACTGGCGGCGGCTATGGAGCATTCCATGATAAGGCCGGATGCGACGCCTGACATGGTGAAGCAGTTTTGTGAAGAAGCCGTCAAATACCGTTTCCGGAATGTTTCTCTGGCACCTTGCTATGTGGCAATGGCTGCCGCACAGCTCAAGGGTACGGGTGTCAGGGTATCCACAGCAGTATGCTTTCCCATGGGGATTGCTTCGACTGAAACGAAGGTGTTTGAAACCAACGAAGTCATAAACAATGGAGCCTCTGAGATTGATCTGCCTTTAAACGTAGGCCTTGTAAAAGCCGGTGAATTCAGAGCAGTCAGAGAAGAGATAGCGGCTGTAGTCAAGGCATCGACCAAAAGGGCATTGATCAAAGTAGTGGTGGATCTGGGGCAGCTCACGGAAGAGGAACAGATCAAAGTAGCTGTCACTGCAAAAATAGCCGGAGCAGATTTTTTGAAGATCGCTGCAACTACGAGACCTACAGGTGTAAATGCCGAAGATATGAAATTTTTCAGACAAATTATAGGTCCGGAGATGGGACTTAAGGCTGACGGAGGCATCAAGGACCGCAAAACGGCACAATCAGTTATAGAAGCCGGAGGGACGACGATAGGGGCAAGCGGATCGGTAAAAATTGTTACCGCCTAGAGTGGAGTACTTATGGAACTGGATTTGAAGGGTAAAACAGCATTTGTCACAGGAGGCACCCGCGGACTGGGAAGAGCAATCTGTTTCGCGCTTGCTGCCGAAGGCGTGAACTTGGCCGTAAACTACCGGAATGACGAGCACATGGCAAAGAGCCTGACAGCGGAGCTGATGGACAAGTTCGGTGTTAAGGCTATAACGGTGTTTGGAGATGTGTCATCGGAAGACCAGGTGCGTAATATGTTTGATGAAACAGTATCGCACTTTGCAGAGATTGATATATTGGCTAACAATGCTGGAATATGTCCCGTCAATATGATAAAGGACATGTCCCTGGAAGAGTGGAATAGGGTAATCTCAATCAATTTAACAGGAACCTTCATAACCTGCAGGGAAATGGTAAATCGGCTTATTGAACAAAAACTTGGCGGAAGCATAATCAATATTGTCTCACAGGCAGCCTACAACGGCTCAAGATCAGGAAAATCCCACTATGCTGCCAGTAAGGGAGGGGTAGTGTCCTTTACTCATTCCCTTGCAAAGGAGGTTGCGCAATACCGTATCAGGGTGAATGGTGTGGCTCCCGGGATGGTATATACCGATATGGTAAGTGATACATTGGACAGGAATATCAATAACTATATGAAAGAGATCCCGATCGGAAGAATTGCGGAAGCCGAAGAGGTTGCGAAAGCAGTCGTATTCCTGGCATCTGAAGCCTCAAGCTATATCACGGGTTCTGTTATGGATGTCAGCGGAGGGATAATCGGTGTCTAAAGTACAATCAGACTAGGACTATGATTCCATAGTCTGTTTTTTTGTGTAAGAATATTACTGTTCACAGTTATGTTAAATGTGTACTTGTGATAAGAAATGAGGAATGAAATATTTGTGAGGAGCATGGATTCATAATTATTGACTTATATTTATCAAATGGCATATAATCTAGATGCTAATAAATTTAACCGAAAAATTATGAGGTGATTAGTTCAAATGATCATATAATCTTATTCGATTTTTAGAATTTATAGTAGTATAGTTAAGTTCGGACATATCTCCACTGCGGGGATATGTTATTTGAACTGGTTTAAACTACTATAAGTTTTGGATAAGATTATATCTGTATCATATATTTGACCTTATATTGAGTACGACTGACTGTTTTTTTAAAAATAGTTGTTTTTACTCTAATTCTATAACATGATACATATAACCTTTCCGAAACTTTATAGTCAGGAAAGGTTTTTGTTTTATTTAAATATGAAAGGGTGATAACCATATGAATATAAAGATAAATGAATTCAGTCTTCCAGCGAAGAAAGCAGGACCATATGGAATTACTTCAGGCTCTGATGGAGCCGTATGGTTTACTGAAAATGGTGGTAATAAAATAGGAAAAATTTTAATAACAGGTGCGATTACTGAATATTCGGTTACAACTCCGGATGCAGGAATTTCTTGCATAACAAAAGGAAATGATAGTGCCTTGTGGTTCACAGAATACAAGGCAAACAAGATAGGAAAAATTACAAAAGAGGGTAAGGTTACAGAATATAATGTCCCTACGGCGAATGCGGGACCGTATGGGATAACCATAGGTCCTGATGGCGCAATATGGTTTACAGAGCTTACTGGTAATAAAATTGGAAGAATTGCTGCTAGCGGAGAAATTAGTGAATATAATGTCCCTACGCCAGGTTCGTTTCCTTCAATGATTATAGCGGGATCTGATGAAGCACTTTGGTTCACAGAGAATCAAAGCAACAGGATAGGGAGAATTACTATATCCGGGGCTATAACTGAGTTTAATATACCTACTCCAGCCTCCGGACCGGTTGGAATTTGCAGAGGGACTGACGGGTGCCTATGGTTTGCAGAAATAATGGGGAACAAAATAGGTAGAATCACTATATCGGGTGAATTCTTTGAATATCCGCTGCCAACGGAAAATGCAAAGCCACATGCAATCATATCAGGTAAAGAAGGAGATGTTTGGTTTACGGAGTGGGGAAGCAATCAGATTGGCAGGATTACATCATGCGGAGAGATAACGGAGTATCAAATCCCCACGATAGGCGCGGAGCCTCATGGTCTTGTACTTGGTCCGGACGGAGCAATATGGTTTACTGAAGAGTCTGGCAAAATAGGTCAGTTAATTTACTGATATCTAATTTCACATTTTATGTGTTGCTTTAGAATGTTAGAAGGGAAATAGAAATGAGAGATATTAAAGATATTCCTGATAAGATAACTGATTCACTAAAAAACATAAAAGGGCTTGAGGCAATCGTGCTTGGCGGTTCTCGTGCGAGAGGTACTGACAGTTCTGATTCTGATATTGACATCGGTTTATATTATGACAAGGAGACAATCGACTTGTCTCTATTAGAAAAGAAAGTGCAGGAACTGGATCAAGAACATAGAGAAAACCTTCTTGCAAAGCCCGGAGAGTGGGGGAAATGGGTAGATGGCGGCTGTTGGCTTATGATTGATGATTTACCTGTTGACTTCATTTTACGAGATGTAAGTCGGGTAGAAAAAGCGATTCAGGAGTGTCGGAAAGGAATTGTCACTCCACATTATCAAACTGGGCATCCACATGCCTATTTTAACGTAATGTATATGGGTGAATTGGCGGTCAGTAAGTTACTATGGAATAAGGGCGATGAAATACGCAGACTGAAAAGCATTGCAGAAGATTATCCGGCAAAATTAAGGAAAGAGATCATTCATCTTTTTTCTTTTGAGGCCGGTTTCTCACTGATGCTCGCTGAGAAGAATGTTGCCAGAGACGATGTCTTTTATGTGGTAGCTCACCTTGTTCGTTCGATATCTGCATTGAATCAAGTGCTCTTTGCATTAAATGAACAATACTGCATCAATGAGAAAAAAGCAGTGAAGATGATTGATACATTTAATATTCATCCTGATAGTTATAAAAACAAGGTGGATGCAATTTTTTCTTTTGCTGGCACTGATTTGTCAGGTGCATGCAACCATCTGAAAGAATTAATAAACGAAGTAAACGGATTGCTTTAGAATAATAAGGGGAAATTTTATTTGAAATAAAAAAAAATCCCACCAAATATATGGTGGGATTTTAAAAGGCTTAATCAGCCATCTCAACAGAAATATTAGAAACTATTTCGCCATCTGGTCTTGCACCAAAAAATCTATTTAAAGTGATGACAGCAATCATGAAGAGACTTATGCAGACGATCATTGGAATAACAGGATTATTTAAAATTCCAGTGACAATATAAGCGGCTGCCGCTACCAATGCACAGGTCACGGAATAAGGAATTTGTGTATTGATATGGTCTATATGACGAATGTTTGCACCGACTGAGGATAGAATGGCTGTGTCTGCCAATGGAGAGCAATGGTTACCAAAGCCTCCCCCGCCAATAACTGCAGCGATACAAGCATAAACATCAATATTCATTGTAACCGCTAAAGGTATTGCAACGGGTAACATAATGGCATAGGTTCCCCATGTTGCGCCAGTTGCAAATGTCATGACACATGAGAAGATAAACACGATAACAGGTACAAGAAAGGCTGGAACTGAGCTGCTGAACAATGATGCAACATAGGCCCCTGTACCCAATTCATCACAAATACCACCGATAGACCAAGCAAAGGCAAGCAATAGCAATACAAAGACCATAGATTTTGCACCTATTGTAAACGCTTGAATAGAGTCTTTGATTGAAGATAGCCTTCTGATTTTATATAAGCTGATTGCAAAGATATTTGTTAATGCAATTGCATAGATTAATGCCAATGTGCCACACATATTGTTAACGGCATGCATAAAGTCAAACCGTGTATCTGAATTAAAAAATCCACCAGTATAAAGCATAAAAATGAATGCACCAGAAACCAACAAAATAATCGGTAATATTAAATCAATAACTTTGCCCTCGGCTGGAGTAATGGATGAAAAATCATCTTCATCTTCACAACCGCCGCAAAATGTCTGATCACATAGTTTCCCAGTTTCCATTGTTCGTTTTTCCGCTTTGGCCATTGGGCCATAATCAAGGGATAAAAAGACAACTACTCCTACCATGATGATTGAGAGCCAAGCATAGAAATTGTACGGAACAGAATAAAGAAAAGCTTGAAACGCATCTTGCTTAATGCCAACGTCTTTAAAACTGCTTGCAATGATAGAGGTAATAAAGGCAACCCAGCTTGAAATAGGAACAAGTAAGCAAATTCCTACAGATGTTGAGTCGATTATGTAAGATAGTTTTTCTCGAGACACATTGAATTTGTCACTGACTGGACGCATAACAGCACCGCAAGTCAGGGCATTAAAATAATCATCAAAAAAAATCATTAAACCCATGATCCAGGCTGTGGCTTGAGCCGCTTTCCTACTATGAATTTTAGTTGCGATAAAATCAGCAAAGGCTTTTGAACCTCCAGATATAGTTAGTAATCCAATTAAACCCCCAAGCAAGATGACAATAATAATGACTTGCATATTCCAAGGATCCGTTAGTTTTGCAAGAATGATTTCTATCATTTTTTCAAAACTACCAAGGGGCGTCCAATTAGCGATAATCAAGCAACCACCCAAAACACCAATAAACAATGATAATAATACTTCTTTAGTAATGATTGCTAAAATAATTGTTAGCAATGGTGGAACGACTGATAAAAATCCAAAATACATTTATATCTTCCTCCTTTATTTTTCTATTATTAAACCCTATAGAAAAATAAATTAAGATGTATTCTGTTTTGTAAAGTTGATTTTATTCACCCTTCTCTCACCTCATTTCAATTAGATTTATATTTTTCTGAGAGATAATAGAAATTCAGCTTTATTATTTTGTCACTCTCAGAAGGTGTAAAAACATTTAGAAAGTTGAATGAAATATATCTTTAAAAAAGACATAAAAAACAAAGAATAAAGCAAACAACAGTTGCTATTATTCTCTGTTTGTAACCTGAGAGTTTCTTCTAATAAAGTAGGATTGCCCCTTCGGTGCTTTTATATAGCTTTCCAGAGTTCTGTCCAAACACGGTCCTTGTGACCTGAGAATTTCGCAGTAGATAAGCAAAATATCTATTGTTTTTTCCTTCGGTGATCCATTCAGTTAGGATACTCTCCCGCATTTTTCAACCAGAAACATACATATTCATAATGTTTATTCATAATCTGTAATTTGAGGTTTGTTTTATATCATGTATATAGCAAACCTTATGCCAATATTTAAAAAACCATAAACGCCTATTCTCGAGCTTTTTTGACTTTTATTAATCTGTTATAATTTATCTCTCGTAGTAAACTTAGAAAGCTTTTTTAAAATTATATTGATTAAAAAGGCTTCCAAATATTGATATTATGCCCATCCTTTCACTTTACTAAAAATGATAATAATTTTACCAAATATGATAATTATTTTCCTGATGTGAATTACTGACATCTTCCCCATTAAGCTGCAGATATCAGAGATATTGTTCTCTTGAAGAATTAGTATCTATTGATTGAGTTATTACATAATCAAGGTGACGTTCTGATGCCTTGAATATCTAGGAAAATAACAAAAGAGAAAAAATATTGACAATATTAACCACCACATATATAATGAATTTGAATTACAGGGCGGCAAGGTTCTGTGAGTATAAACAAAAATAATTGAATATATCTCTGGTTGAAAAATGCGGGAGAGTGTCCTAACTTACAGGACCACCGAAGGAAAAAACAATAGATATTTTGCTTATCTACTGTGAAATTCTCAGGTTACAAGGACCGTGTTTGGACAGAACTCTGGAAAGCTTTATAAAAGCACCGAAGGGGCAATTCTATTTTAGAAGAAACTCTCAGGTTATAAACAGAGAATTATGGCAAATTGTTATTTGCTATAATTCTCTTTTTTTATTTTTCAAAAAAGCATTATGGGGATAGGGTGAAGGTCTAATGAATGGAATTCTAATTACAAATAATCCTACTGTCTATAAAAAATGTCTTGATAATGATATTGACACAATGTATCTGCCAACAGCTGATTTTCTTGATGTTCTTTGCGTTGTACGCAATAAAATTCATGAGGGATACAAACTATTAACGCATCCATTATCGGGAAGTATAAAACCAAATCAAACGCCCTATAAATCAATTATGGTAACAAACGATAAAGCACAACTGGATGTTGAATCCCTAAAAATCATCGAGGATAGTATTGCAATAGCAAGCAAGCTAATCAATGAAAATAAAATTCCAATGTGGACGAAAAAAATCCTGGAAGATTTTCAATTAATTGACTTTGATTTAATCTCAAGGGGAATAGAGAGCATGAAATAGCACTGAAGCAATTCGTAAAATCAAAACATTTATTATAGAACGATCGATTATAAAATGAGCCAGGGAGGAAAAAATGGAAAATTTGTATGATGTCATTATTATAGGTTCAGGCCCTGCGGGATTAGCGGCAGGGTTGTACGCAGCCAGAGCAAAAATGAAAACATTGATACTTGAGAAAACAAAGACTGGAGGGCAAATAGTTACCACTGATGAAGTAGCAAATTATCCGGGTTCTGTACATAATGCTACTGGTCCTAGCCTGATTGCAAGAATGGTTGAACAGGCAGAAGAGTTTGGAGTCGAAAGGAAAAAAGAGGGAGTAGTTGAAGTCGATTTTACTGACAAAATTAAAAAAATAAAAGGGGAGACGGAAGAGTATTCTGCAAAAGCTATAATTATCGCAACTGGTGCAACGCCTAAAAAAATCGGTTGCCCAGGAGAAGCAAGATTGATCGGCAAAGGTGTATCCTATTGCGCAACCTGTGATGCGGATTTCTTTACTGATTTAGAAGTGTTCGTAATTGGGGGTGGAGATTCTGCGGTAGAAGAAGCTATGTACCTAACCAAATTTGCTCGAAAAGTAACAATTGTTCATAGAAGAGATGAACTAAGGGCTGCAAAATCGATTCAGGAAAAAGCCTTTAAAAATCCAAAAATAGAATTTATTTGGGATTCTGTAGTCGCAGAAATCAAAGGCGACGGTCTAGTTGAATCCGTTGTATTTAAAAACGTAAAAACAGGTGAAATTACAGAATATCATGCTGATGAAGAAGACGGAACAATGGGAATCTTTTCATTTGTTGGATATGAGCCGTTAAGCGAAATATTTAAGGCGAAAGTTGAAATGAATGAGGCAGGATATATCGTAACAGATGCAGACATGAAAACGAGTGCTGAAGGTGTTTTTGCGGCTGGAGATATTCGGGTAAAATCACTCAGACAAGTAGTTACGGCAACAGCTGATGGTGCTATTGCAGCAGTTCAGGCAGAAAAATATATTGAAAATAATTTTGAAGAAGAAAATTAAAGTTTTCTTTAACAGCTTTACCCCATGATTGATTTCTATAAAGGAGGTGATAAAGATGATCGCATTGGACAAAGAAACTTTCCAAACTGAAGTGAAAGAAGAAGAGGGATATGTACTTGTAGACTATTGGAGTGAAGGTTGTGAGCCTTGTAAAGCTTTGATGCCGGATGTTCAAGATTTAGCAGGGAAATACGAATCACAAATAAAATTCACAAAGTTAGATACAGGCAAAGCAAGAAGGTTGGCAATCTCTGAAAGAGTACTGGGACTTCCAACGATTGCGCTCTATAAAGATGGTCAGAAAATTGATGAAGTTACAAAAGATGATGCAACTAAGAGCAATATAGAAGCCATGATTCAAAGGAATCTATAGGTATCTGACTGCTTGAACTGGTGCGTTACTGACAGCTGCTTGTTCTAAATATAAAGGGAGGTGAATTTATGCGTCTAGAACTAGGTAAAATTAAAATTAAAGATGTACAGTTTAGTGATACAACAAACGTTGATAATGGAATTCTATATGTTAGTCAAGAAGAAATAGTAAATCTTGTTTTAGAAGATGAGCATATAAAAAGCGTAAAGGTTGAGCTTGCTAAACCAGGTGAAGAAACAAGAATCACACCAGTTAAAGATGTTATTGAGCCAAGGGTTAAGGTCGAAGGAAACGGTGGCATATTCCCTGGTGTAATAAGTAAGGTGGCAACTGTTGGGGAAGGACGTACACATGTGCTTAGTGGTGCAGCTGTAATAACTTGTGGAAAGATAGTTGGTTTTCAAGAAGGAGTCATTGACATGAGTGGTCCGGGATCACAATATACTCCTTTTTCAAAATTAAACAATGTTTGCTTGGTCATTGAGCCGGCAGATAATCTTACTCCATATGAATATGAAGCTGCAGTCCGGAATGCTGGACTGAAAACTGCTGAATTTATTGGAAGAGCAGGACTTAATGTGAAGCCAGATGAAGTAGAAGTCTATGAAACGAAACCATTAAATGAAAGCGCAATTGAATATCCTAATCTGCCTAAGGTCGCCTATGTGTATATGCTTCAAACACAAGGATTGCTTCATGATACATATGTTTATGGTGTAGATGCAAAGAGAATAGTTCCAACTATTCTTTATCCTACAGAAGTAATGGATGGAGCAATACTTAGTGGGAATTGTGTTTCTGCCTGTGATAAAAACACAACCTATCACCATCTAAATAATCCAGTTATTAAAGAAATGTATGCAAAACATGGTAAAGATATTAACTTTGTTGGGGTTATTATTACAAATGAAAATGTATATTTAGCAGATAAAGAAAGATCTTCTAACTGGACTGCTAAATTATGCAAGTATATTGGTCTTGATGCAGTGATTATCTCTCAGGAAGGTTTCGGAAATCCTGATACAGACCTTATTATGAACTGCAAAAAAATTGAGACTGAAGGTATAAAAACTGTAATTATTACCGATGAATACGCTGGCAGAGATGGTGGTTCACAATCTCTTGCAGATGCAGATCCTAAGGCAAATGCAGTAGTTACAGGTGGCAATGCAAATGAAGTTATTGTTCTTCCTCCAATGAAGAAAGTAATTGGTATGTTGGATCATACTGATAAAATTGCCGGAAGTTTCGATGGTAGTTTAAGACCTGATGGAAGTATAGAAGCTGAGATCCAAATTATAACAGGAGCGACTAATGAATTAGGCTTCAATAAGATGTCAGCGGTATCCTTCTAATTATCAAATAAAAAAGTATATTAAAAAATCAATGAAAGGATGGATGATATCATGAGTATGTTTGATGGAAAAAAAGTGATTATCATTGGAGACAGAGACGGTATACCCGCTCCTGCTGTAGCAGAGTGCCTTAAAGATACAGGTGCTGAAGTAGTATTTTCTTCTACAGAATGCTTTGTCTGAACTGCTGCAGGAGCAATGGACCTGGAAAATCAAAATAGGGTAAAAAATATGACAGAGAAGTA
>CAZUGK010000002.1:38219-75860 GCA_964619815.1 uncultured Clostridiaceae bacterium
ACGGTGCTGAAAATATAGTTGTACTTCTTGGAGCAGCAGAAGCAGAAGCTTCCGGATTAGCTGCTGAAACTGTTACAAATGGAGACCCTACCTTTGCAGGTTCATTGACAGGAGTCCAGTTAGGACTCAAAGTATACCATGTTGTAGAGCCAGAATTTAAAGAAGCGGTAGACGCAAGTGTGTATGAAGAGCAAATAGGAATGATGGAAATGGTACTTGATGTAGATGAAATTATTTCCGAAATGACATCAATAAGGGAACAATTCTGTAAGTTCTAATCAAAATTCTCGCGTAGAACAAGAGAGGAAAGGAAAATATGAGCAAAATTAGAGTTGTGCATTATATAAACCAATTCTTTGCAGGCATTGGCGGAGAAGAAAAAGCAGATGTTAAGCCAGAAGTAAGAGAAGGTGCCATCGGACCGGGAGTTGCTTTAACCACAGTATTCAAAGATGAAGCAGAAATTGTTGCTACCGTAATATGTGGAGACTCTTATTTCAATGAAAATATCGAAGAGGCTCAAGCTGAAATTCTAAAAATGATAAAACCATATGCTCCGGATTTATTTATTGCTGGCCCCGCCTTCAATGCAGGCAGATATGGTGTCGCTTGTGGCTCCATCAGCAAAGCAGTAAAAGATGGATTAAATATACCTGTTGTGACAGCTATGTATGCTGAAAATCCAGGCGTAGATATGTATAAAAAGGACTTGATCATTGTAGAGACTGGAAATTCTGCAGCTACAATGAGAAAAGCTGCTCCGCAATTAGCCGGCCTTGCACTTAAGCTGGCAAGAGGAGAAGAAATCGGAGAACCTAAAGCAGAAGGTTACATTCCAAGAGGAATCAGAAAAAATGTATTTCTGGAGGATAATGGTGCTAAAAGGGCTGTTGAAATGCTTATTAAGAAGATTAATGGGCAAGATTTCATTACTGAATATCCGATGCCTGAATTTGACAACGTAACTCCAAATCCAGCAGTTAAGGATATGTCAAAAGCAAAAATTGCATTAGTCACATCCGGAGGGATTGTACCAAAAGGCAATCCAGACCATATTGAATCTTCAAGTGCTTCTAAATATGGTAAATATGATATTGCAGATTTTACTGACTTAACATCAGATAGCCATGAAACAGCTCATGGCGGTTATGATCCAGTTTATGCAAATCAAGATTCAGATAGAGTGCTGCCAGTTGATGTATTGAGAGATATGGAGAAAGAGGGCAAAATCGGAGAGCTATATAGATATTTCTATACTACAACAGGTAACGGAACTTCTGTAGCAAACGCAAAAGCATACGCAGCACAATTGTCAAAAGACTTATTGGCAGATGGTGTAGATGCTGTTATTCTAACATCAACCTGAGGTACTTGTACACGTTGCGGTGCAACGATGACAAAAGAAATAGAAAGAGCAGGTATTCCTGTAGTACATATTTGTACAGTTGTTCCTATTTCATTAACAGTTGGTGCAAACAGAATAGTACCGGCAGTAGCAATACCTCATCCGCTGGGTAATCCTGCATTATTACCAGCAGAAGAAAAGAAACTAAGAAGAAAGATTGTTGAAAAGGCCTTGACAGCGTTACAAACTGAGATACAAGAGCAAACAGTATTCGAACACAAATAGAATATCGAGACAGTCAGATAAAGGATTTTTGATAATTTTATATCAAGGTGGGTGATGAACACATCACCCTTCTTTTTAAATAATAGGAAAATACCGACTTTCTATTATTTAAAAAATCGGAGAGCAAAATCTTTGCCTGATATATCGGTACAAACACCAACTTATGTATAACGCTCAATAAAATTAAACGGAGGTTGAGGAAATGAGTTATCCTGTACTAAAGGGCGCGGGCTATGCCCTTATTCATACACCAGATATGATTATTCACAATGGAACTACGCAAACAACAGAAAAAATTGTTAATCCTGATTCCGAGTATCTAAAGAAACTACCAAATTATATTAGAAGCTATGAAGAGGCATTAAATTATGCACCGAATCAAGTGTATATTGGAAATATGACGCCACAAGACCTAAGAAAACTTGAAATGCCATGGTTTGATAAAGATGTGGAAAAGGCAGAACGATTTGGAAAATTTGGGGAAATAATGCCTCAGGATGAATTTATTCTATTAATGAAAATAGCTGATGCTTTTGAATTAGTAATGATTGAGATAGATTTTATGGCACAAACAAGAAAAAAACTTGCCGATCATCCTTTATTTAAAAAAGAAGCAGCAGAGCTACCAGAGGGTGTTGAAATAAAAGAAATTGAATCAGCGGTTGAACAACATGCAGAACCTATTTACTATGAGGGTAAATTAGTAGGTTGTGTAAAGAAAGCACATGATGTAGATATTAATCTGTCAGCACATGTTTTGTTTGAAAATCTTGCAGTAAAAGCATCAGGAATTCTTGCATTTAAGCACTTAATAGATAAAAATGGATTCAATGTCGAAGATGTTCAATACGTAATAGAATGTTCTGAAGAAGCCTGCGGTGATATGAATCAAAGAGGAGGCGGAAACTTTGCAAAATCTATAGCAGAACGATGCGGGGCAGTTAATGCAACAGGCTCTGATACAAGGGGATTCTGCGCAGCGCCAACTCACGCTTTGATACAGGCATCCGCTTTAGTGCAATCAGGAATCTATGAAAATGTAGTCATTGTAGCCGGAGGTGCAACCGCTAAGCTTGGAATGAATGGAAAAGACCATGTGAAGAAGGATATGCCGGTTTTAGAAGATGCTTTAGGAGCATTTGCAGTTATGATTAGCAAAAACGATGGAATCAATCCTGTGATTCGAACTGACCTAACCGGAAGACATACAGTAGGAACAGGGTCATCTCCTCAAGCGGTAATTACTGCATTGGTTACAGATCCTCTTGATAAAAGCGGATTGAAAATTACTGATATTGATAGATTTGCTGTAGAAATGCAAAATCCTGATATTACTAAACCGGCAGGTGCTGGGGATGTAGCAGAAGCAAATTACAAAATGATCGCAGCTCTATGCGTTAAAAGGCAAGAGCTGGAAAAAAGTCAATTATCTGAATTCATAGTTAAACACGGCATGATGGGATGGGCGCCAACTCAAGGACATATTCCGTCAGGAGTGCCATACCTGGGATTTGCCAGAGAAGATTTAACTGACGGCGATTTAAATAGGGTAATGGTTATCGGAAAAGGCAGTTTATTCTTAGGTCGTATGACAGACTTATTTGACGGGGTTTCCGTAATTATCGAAAGGAATCCAGGTGGAGTAGAAGAAACCTCTCACGTCTCTCATGAAGAAGTAAAAAACATGATAGCTGAGGCGATGAAGGACTTTGCGTCGTATCTGTTGAAGGAATAGGATGATAAAGATGATTGATAATAATATTAAAAAAATGGTCGGGGAAACTTTTTTAGAAGTTGCAGATGCAATAAAAACCGGCCAATTTCAGAAAAAAATTAAAGTGGGCCTTACGATATTGGGAAGTGAACATGGTGTAGAAAATCTAGTTGAGGGTGCTGAACTTGCAGCAAAAGACAGTAAAGATTTTGACATCGTACTGATTGGACCAAAAGTAGATACGGAACTGGAAATCGCTGAAGCAAATACAGAAGAAGAGATGTATAAAAAAATGGAAGAGCTTCTGGATCAAAAATATATCCAGGCTTGTGTAACAATGCACTATGACTTCCCTGTCGGTGTATCCACAGTAGGAAAAGTAGTGACACCCGGATTTGGAAAAGAAATGTTTTTGGCAACAACAACAGGAACTGCATCAGTCCATAGAGTGGAAGCCATGTTGAAGAATGCACTGTATGGGATTATTACGGCAAAGACCATGGGAATTGAAGAGCCGACTGTTGGAATTCTAAATTTAGATGGTGCTCGTCAAGTAGAAAGAGCTTTAAAAGAACTTAATTCTAATGGATATAAAATTAATTTTGCAGAATCCAGGCGCACTGATGGCGGTGCAGTCATGAGAGGAAATGACTTGCTGGGTGGCACAGCAGACGTTATGGTAACAGATACTCTGACAGGAAACATTATGATGAAGGTTTTCTCATCATATACAACTGGAGGCAGCTACGAAGCAATGGGCTATGGTTATGGACCTGGAGTAGGAGAAAACTATGATAAAATCATTTTGATTTTATCTCGGGCATCAGGAATGCCGGTCGTTGCAAACGCAATCAGATATGCAGCAAAATTGGTTCAAGGTAAATTATCAGAGATCGCTAAAACAGAATTTGCAAAAGCTAGAGAAGCAAAACTGGATGATATATTAAAATCACTGACAAAAGATATTAATAAAGCCAAAAAAGAGAATTGCGAAAATGTAACAGCACCTCCTAAAGAAGTGGTAACAGGAACCATATCAGGTATCGATATTATGAACTTAGAAGATGCTGTAAGCGAGCTTTGGGAGAATGGTATCTATGCAGAAAGCGGGATGGGATGTACCGGTCCTATTGTGAGAGTCGCAGAAGGCAAAGTGGACAGTGCTACAAATATATTAGTGAACGCAAACTACATAAGCTAAAATAAACAGAAGAAAGCATGTTTACGTTTTTTAGGATAGTTCTAATTCGATACCACAGCCTTAGTTATAATTAAAGGCAATCTAATAATACTTCTTGATTTTTAGGGAGCAAATAACTTAATATATTGATTAAGGCTTGAGTATAGATAGGAGCGAGAATTATGTCCAAATTATTACTGACAATTCAAGATGCAGTACAAGAGGTTTCAGAGGCAATGTGTGCAGCAATAGGAATGGACTCGGAAATTGTTGATGATGAATTGCGGATTGTAGCTGGAACAGGCAGATATTTTAGGAAAATTGGTCAAATTGAAGAAGAGGGAGATTTTAATTGCGGAGAAATTTATTCGCTCGTTTTAACAACAGGCAAGGAATATATTATTGAAGATGCTCCCCATGATCCTATTTATTTACCAAGAGAAAAGGAATTAGCGGAGGTTTGTTGCCCAATTAAGCTTGATGGCGAAATCATCGGCTTAATTGGGTTAGTTGCATTTAATGAAGATCAAAAGAAAGTATTGTTAGAAAAAGCGGAAAGCTTTTTGGTTTTTACCAGGAGGATGGCCTCTCTTATCGCGAGCAAAGCTTCCGAAGTGAAAATATCAAATGAAATGAAAATTATGTTAGAGTCAATCCATGATGGAATTATTTTGGTTAATGAAAATGGGATAATCACCTCATGTAATAAGACGGCAGCAAAATTAATGTCAAAGTCAGAAGATAAGTTGATCGGGAATAAATTACAGGACTTTTGGAATGACTCACCTATCATGAATGTTATTCAAACAGGGATAGGATATAAAGACAGGGAAGAGATTTATAATGCTTCTTCTGAAAACTATAAACATTTTGTTACAACGGTATCTCCAGTTTTTGCTGTAATAGAAAAAAGTCAAGGGATGGGGACAAGTAAATGTACAGGAGCGGTTATTTCCTTTCGTGATATTGCAGGCGTACGAAAATTGCTCTATAACATGACAGAGAAAAAACAAGATACGTCTATTGATGAAATTTTAGGAAATAGTATACAGATAAATGAATTGAAGAAAAAGGTATTAAAGATTGCAAAGGGAAGGTCGACGGTACTCATTACAGGAGAGAGCGGAACCGGAAAGGAAGTATTTGCAAAGGCAATCCATTTTTCAAGCCCGCGAAAGGACGAGCCGTTTATTACCGTAAATTGCGGAGCAATCCCAGAAAACTTAATGGAAAGTGAGCTTTTTGGTTATGACTCGGGTGCTTTTACAGGAGCTAACAGAAATGGGAAACCGGGAAAATTTGAGTTGGCCAATGGCGGAACTATATTTTTAGATGAAATTGGAGATCTACCGCTGCATCTTCAAGTAAAATTGTTAAGTGTTCTGCAAAGCCAAAAGGTAGAACGAGTTGGCGGCACAAAAGAAATTCCTGTAGATGTAAGAGTGATTGCGGCTACAAATCAAAATTTGGAAAAGATGGTGACAGAGAAGAGATTTCGTGAAGATTTGTATTTTCGCCTGCATGTAATTCCATTTTATATACCGCCTCTTCGAGAGCGAAAAGAAGATATTTTGATTTTATCAGAGAATGCGCTGAATCGATATAATGCCCTATTAGGAAAAAGAATCTGCGGATTTTCCCAGGATGCAATCAGTTTATTACTTAACTATTCTTGGGATGGGAATGTACGGGAGCTGGAAAATGTGATTGAGTATGCGGTTAATATGGAAGATGGCGATTTCATTACAATAGAAGGTTTTCCACCTCTGTTGAGAAGCCAGTCTGTAATAAAAGCAGAAATTGATTCTTTGGGGAAGCAATATAAAGAGCTTGATAAGAAGGTCATAGCTGAATGTTTACGAAAGGGTGGAAAAAGTCTCGAAGAGAAAAGAGAAATTGCAAAGCTTTTAGGGATTAGCCAATCCACTCTTTATCGTAAAATTCGTGAACTAAAATTAGAAAATAAGGAATTATAAAAACAACGAAAGGGTTAAGAGCATTGAAAAGCTCTTAACCCTTTCGACTATTTCAAAGCTTATATAAACCTCTTGGCTGATAAGATAAATATATCAGTCAGGAGGTATTTTTTTATAATAAGTTTTAATTTATATCTTTAGCCTGATGAAATGAATGGCTTTACCATTTTTGGTAAAACCATTATCATTTTTGGTAAATTACAGGATAGGCATAATACCAATGTCTTTGAGCCTTTTTATCAATATGATTAAAAAATCAGCCCTCTATGTTTACTGCGAAAGATAAATTATAACGGAATAGAAAAGTCAAAAAAGCTCGAAAATGGGTGTCCGGGGCTTTTTTAATATTGGCATAAGATTTGCTGTATATTTGCTATTATACATACGAAATGAATTTTAACGGAAAAGGAGAAAAATGAAAATGAAGGAAATGCAAGGAAAAGTAATCGTTATTACCGGCGGTGCGAGTGGCATGGGACGTACTGCTGCCAAGAAGTTCCTGGATAACGGAGGCACTGTATATTTAGCGGATATCAATGAAACAAGATTAAAATCTGTCGTTGAAGGTTTAAGCCAATATGGAACTGTAAAGCCTATCGTTGCTGATGTTACAAAAGTTGCAGATTGTGAAAACGCAATTAATACGATTGTAAAAGATGCTGGAAGACTGGATGTTTTAGTTAATTCTGCTGGTGTATTTAAAGAAGGACCAACAGAAACAAACACAGAAGAAATGTGGAATTATATGATGAATGTCAATTCAAAAGGAACATTTTTTATGTGCAGTCGTGCAATACCTGAGTTAGCAAAAACAAAGGGTGTTATTGTAAATGTTAACTCCGATGCAGGCGTTGGTGGAAATCCTGGAAATTGTATTTACAATGCTTCAAAGGGTGCCGTATCTCTTATCACGAAATCTTTAGCATTAGAGCTGGCTCCACAAGAAATAACCGTTAATTCAATTTGCCCATGTGATGTAAATACAGAAATGTTACAGGGACAAATGAGAGATTCCGGAATTGGACAGGCATATATTGATGGACTAGTAAGCAGATATCCTGCAGGAGACAAAGCACGTGTTATTGAGCCTGAAGAAGTCGTAGAGGTTATATATTTCCTGGCGACTAATAAGTGTCCGGCACTGACAGGACAACTTATTTCATTAGATTGGGCTTTAAACTCAGGATATTAAAAATAAATTTAATCTAATCACCCTAAAAGGGGTATTGGAAAAATTTGAAAGGAGAACCACAATGGATAAAAATAAAATTGTATATCCATACATACCTAATACTGCGCCAGAAGTAAAAGCAGATCTCATGAAGCAAGTCAATGCAGCCAGTGAGAGGGAAATCTTCGAAGTTATCCCAGATCGTTTATTATACAATGATTTTAAATTACCAGAACCAATACTTGATGAGTATTCCATAAAGAGACATACACAAGAAATTCTTTCTAAGAATGCTAATCTTAGCACTCATCTTATATTTTTAGGAGCTGGATGCGCACCTCACTATGTGCCTGCTGTAGTTGACGAAATTCTAAGCAGGGGTGAGTTTTATACTTGTTACACAAGCGTAATGGGAGACCAAGGCAGAGGCCAAATGCAATTTGAATATCAAAGTCAGATGGCTGAATTGCTTGATATGGATGTTATTACATTTCCTCAATATGATGGCGGAAGCTCAGCAGGGCACGCTTTCAGAATTGCTAGACGTCTTACAGGCCGTAAAAAAGTAATTATCCCCAAAAGCATGAGCCGATTTATTTACAATATTGCTTATAACTATGTAAACAAAATTGATGGTGCTTATATTGAATTTGTTCCTGTTGATTATGATCAAGAAACGGGTTTAATGGATTTAGCTGATTTAAAAGCAAAATTAAATGATGAAATTGCGGCGGTATTTATTGAAAATCCAACATTCTTTGGTATTGTTGAAACGCAGGCAAAAGAAATTGGAGAAATGGCTAAAGCAGCAGGTGCAGAATTTATTGTTTATGGTGATCCTATTTCTCTGGGAGTAATAGAAGCGCCGGGTTCCTATGGTGCTACAATTGCATGTGGAGATATCCATTCGATTGGTATTCATATGTTTGCCGGTGCCGGTGTCGGCGGTTATGTTATGGTTAAAGATGACCATAAATATGCTGTTCAATTAAAGGATATGATGTATGCAGCATCACCAACCAGTGTTGAAGATGAAATTGGTTTTAGTTTTGAAGCATCTTTTGACCGTACTTCTTATGAAATTCGTGAAAAAGCAGTCGAGTTTACCGGAACTGGTGCCGGCTTATGGACTGCTACAGCAGGCGTATACCTTGCAGTAATGGGTCCAAAAGGCATGGAAGAAGTTGGCCAGTCCATTATGCAAAAATCTCAATATGCTGCTAAAAAAATAGCAGAACTTCCAAATGTTAAAATTAGATTTACAGGACCATTCTTTAAAGAATTTGTTGTTGATTTTTCTAAAACAGGAAAAACCGTACAACAAATTAATGATGAACTGCTAAAGAAAAATATTATAGGGGGTTATGACCTCTCAAAATGCTACAGTGAATTAGATCAGAACATGTTAGTTTGCGTAACTGAAATTCATACTAAGGCTGATATTGATAGTTTTGTGAGTGATCTAAAGGCAGTTATTTAAATAATAGAGAAAGGAGCTGAACGTAATTGAAAGAAATTAAAATTAGAGAATTTCATCAAGCGCGCTGGAATGAGCCGATTATTTTGGAAATGAGTACACCTGGTGAAAGAGGAGTTCTGATTACAAAAGCAGAAAAAGAAATAGAGACAGAGGTCGGTGATGGTGTTTCTAAATTAGGAAAAATTAGAAGAAAGAGCAAACTTGGATTACCTGAAGTAAATCAACCTTTAGTAACAAGACATTATATTCGCTTGTCTCAAGAAAACATGGGATCAGACAATACACTTGGAATATCACAGGGGACATGTACCTTAAAGTACAACCCTAAAGTACAGGAGCATATGGTTTCTCATCCAGGTCTCATGGATGTTCATCCGCTTCAACCGGATGGTACAATGCAGGGCATTTTAGAAATTTATTATAAAGCCGAGCAAATCATGAAAGAAATTGCTGGTATGGATCGGTTTTCATTTTTACCTGTTGCAGGTGGACATGCTATTTATACCAATGCTCAAATTGTTAAGAAATATCATGAGTCCAAAGGAAATACTCATAAAACAGAAGTTATTACAACGTTGCATTCGCATCCGGTAGATGCGTCAGCATCAGGAACACTCGGATATAACATTATTACATTAATGCCGGACCCTGTAACAGGCTTGCCTAATTGGGATGAATACAAAGCAGCATTAAGTGATAAGACAGCGGCTATTTTTATAACAAATCCTGAAGATACTGGAATTTTCAACGATAGAATTGATGAGTTTACAAAAGCTGCTCATGATGTCGGGGCCTTGTGCGTTTGTGACCAAGCCAATGCGAATGCATTGATTGGTGTGGCAAGAGTAGGAGAAGCAGGCTTTGACTTAATGCACTTTAATCTGCATAAAACATTTGCATCACCTCATGGCGCAGATGGACCAGGATGTGGAGCGATCGGCTGCGTTGCAGAATTAGCACAATTCTTACCAAAGCCAACCGTTGAATTTGATGGCAGCAAATATTCTCTAAATTATGATAATGATCAAAGTATTGGATACGTAAAACAATTTTTAGGCAATGCAACAGCTGTTCTCAGAGCTTATATGTGGTGTATGCAGCTTGGAGCAGAAGGTATAAGACAGGTTGCGGTTATATCAGTATTAAATAATCAATATATGACAAAACAGATTTTAGAGAAGGTACCTGGTACATCATTGCATTACGACAGCGGTGCTCGCCGAATGGAACAAACTCGTTTGTCATTTGATAAGCTACTTGAGATGACAGGGCTTGGAATTAACGAAGTTAATGCAAGACTGGTGGATTACGGTATGTCAGAACTTTGGATGTCACATCATCCGTTCACTGTACCTGAGCCATTTACACCAGAACCATGTGAATCATATAACAAGGATGACATTGACTATTATGTAGAAGTATTGAGAGAAATTGCAATCGAGTGCATTGAAAATCCTGAGATGGTTAAGGCTGCACCTCATAAAGCTTCAAGACATATGCCAAATAAGATTCCTCATGAATCTTCAGAAGAGGATTTCAAAACATTGGCAACGACTTGGAGAGCTTATGTAAAGCGTTTCAAATAAGAACTTAAAATCATAAATGATTTTCGCTAGTTAACTACAGATGGGGTGATACAGATGAAGAAGCTAGGAGTTATTGTAAATCCTATAGCCGGTATGGGAGGACGTGTAGGACTTAAAGGCAGCGACGGAGAGGAAATTTTAAGAAAAGCAATCGAGCTTGGAGCAAAACCAGAGTCTCCAAATAGAGCAACAGAAGCCTTGAAAATAATCAGCCAGATTAAGGATCAAATCGAAGCCATTACATATCCGAAAGAAATGGGAGAATATGAACTCGTAAAAGCAGGGTTTACCCCAAAGGTGATCGGCAATGCCAATAGCGAAAAAACAACTCCACAAGATACTATCATGGCTTCAAAAGCCATGATAGAGGAGGGGGTTGATCTCCTGATCTTTGCTGGAGGAGATGGTACCGCAAGGAATATCTATAGTGTTGTACAGGACTCGTTAGTAACACTGGGAATTCCTGCCGGTGTTAAAATTCACTCAGGTGTATTTGCTATTAATCCGATTAGTGCAGGAACTGCCGCCCTACAGTATCTTCAGAATAATAAGCCTCAGATCAAAGAAGCTGAGGTTATGGACTTAGATGAAGATGAGTATCGAAACGGAAGGGTTAGCGCAAGACTTTTCGGATTCATGAAAATACCGCATAATGAGCATTTTGTTCAGAATGTAAAAGCAAGAAGTAAAACGGAGGATGCATCCTTAGATAGCATTGGTTCCGACATCATTGAAAACATGGAAGATGATGTCTACTACATTATCGGACCGGGAACAACAACCAGAAGAATTATGGAAATGCTTGATTTAAAGAACACTTTAATTGGTGTAGATATCATTAGAAATAAAAAATTAGTTGCTAATGATGTTACTGAAACTGATTTATGGAATATTGTTAATGGAAATAAAGCAAGAATTATTGTCACGATCATAGGCGGACAGGGACATTTGCTTGGAAGGGGCAATCAGCAAATTAGCCCGAGAGTGATTCGAAGCGTAGGAAATGATGGCATTACCATTGTGGCTACAAAAGAAAAATTACTTTCTATTAAGGATAGAGTTCTTCTTGTTGATACCGGAGATATTGATTTGGATTCAGAATTAACAGGCTTTAAAAAAGTAATAGTTGGCTTTAAAGAGATGACGATATGCAAGGTCGATACCCATCGTTAATGATCAATTTTTAATAATAGAAGTGAAGGAGTTTTTAAAAAATGGAGTATGGTTTAATATCCGTGATACCTCCAATTATTGCTATCGCATGCGCGATGATAACAAAGGATGTTCTATTGTCTTTATTTATTGGAGTATCTTTTGGAGTAATGGCTTTAGCAAGTTGGAATCCAATGGCTGCTTTAATGCAGATGTTTAGCCTGATCGGTACCGTTTTAAGTAATGCGGACAATGTCGGAGTGATATTGATCGTGGTACTTTTAGGCGCTTTAATCGGACTGCTGCAAAAATCAGGCGGATCTGCTGCTTTTGCCGAGTGGATGGGAACAAGAATTAAGAATAGAGCTGCTGCCCAAATGGTATGTTGGCTTATGGGACTTATCATCTTTTTTGACGATTTCTTTAATGCTTTAGCGATTGGCGCCATTATGCGTCCGGTTACAGATAAACTTAAAATATCCCGTGAAAAATTATCTTACATATTAGACTCTACTGCTGGTCCTGTTTGCATTATCGCACCGGTTTCCAGCTGGGTGGCTTTTGTTTCCTCATTAATTGCAGGAGGATTGACTGCGGAGGCCCTTACAGATAAACCTTTCAGCATTTTCATTCAAACAATTCCTTATAATTTTTATGCTTGGGCTGCCATTCTGATCGTTCCTGTCATTATTCTGACAAAGAAAGAATATGGACCTATGGTCAAAGCAGAAAAGCGCTCTTATACAACGGGTAAGACCTTTGATGATTCAAAAGGCGGTTCGTCAATTGATGACTTCAAAGATATGGTTTGCTCTGAAAAAGGTAAGGTCATGGATATGATCCTGCCAATTGCCGTCATGTTTATTACTTCTTTTTATTTCATGCTGTATACAGGCGGTTACTTTGATGGCGGTATGAGTATTGCAGAAGCGTTCTTTGATACGGATGCGGTAGGCGCTTTGACTTACGGGATATTCCTTGCTGCTCTGACTGCAGTTATCCTTTATAAAATCCGCCGTACCGTTTCAATTGCAGAGTCGGTAGAAGCCATGGTGATGGGTATGAGATCTATGTTTTTCGCCCTGTGCTTCATGACGTTAGCATGGGGCATCGGAGAAATCTGCGGACAGTTAGATACGGCAGGATATTTAGTCAGCTTACTGGGAGATAACATTTCAGGAGCCTATATTCCTGTTCTGGTATACTTGATTGCAGCTCTTACTGCGTTCTGTACAGGTTCTTCTTGGGGAACATATGCTATTATGGTGCCGATAACGATATCCTTAGCCGTTGCAGTCGATGCTAATTTAGCATTATCCATTGCCGCGGTATTAGGAGGCGGAGTATTTGGGGATCACTGTTCACCGCTGGCCGATACAACCATTCTATCTGCTGCAGGTGCAGGTGTCGATTTAATGGATCATTTCAAAACACAGCTGCCATATGGACTGACCGCATTCGCAAGTGCTACCGTTGGATTCTTTTTAGCTGGATTTATGGAAAATCCGCTTATACCACTTGCCGCAACCATCGCGATCTTTATTGCTTTAGTCTTTATTCTTAATAAAGTTTTATGCTCAAAAGAGGATGCAAAGGCACTAGTGGATGAAGCAGCAATATAAGAAGGTTTGAGTCTCCCATAGCTCAGGCTGCTGATAAGCCATCTTATTGATGATTTCTTAGCAGCCTGAATTTTAACGATGTCCTTGACATTGTCAGCCATTTTCATTCAATACATTAGACATGAAAATACGGCTTCTGAAATTTTTATATATTATCAAGCTAACATTGCTTTTTTGGTGTATAATTAGTCATAAATAGCTCTAGGAGTGATGAGATGCCGGTTAAAAGTGAACTACTAAGGTTAATTCCAAAGGTGGATGACATAGTAAATAATGAAAAGATCGTTAAAATATCAGAAGAGGTCTGCCGCCAAATTGTCGTGGATTCTATAAGAAAAAAAATAGATGAGACGCGAGAAAGAATTTTACATCTGGGAGAACATGACCTTTTCGAAGTAGATACTGAAAAAATGATAGAAGAGATTATCTCAATCATTCAGGCAAATAATGAAATGAACTTGAAAAGGGTTATTAATGCAACCGGTGTTATATTGCACACCAATTTAGGACGTGCACCTTTATACCGCGGTCTTAAAGATAAAGTTTGGGAAATCGCTGAGAATTATTCCACATTAGAATATAACATTGACACCGGAAAAAGAGGATCGCGATATGCCCATGTTGAAGAAATAATCACTAAAATTGTGGGTACAGAATCAGCTCTCGTTGTTAATAATAACGCTGCTGCAGTTTTATTAATTTTAAGCACCTTGGCAAAGGGTAATCAGGTTATTGTTTCACGAGGAGAGTTGGTAGAGATTGGGGAATCTTTTCGTATTCCCGAAATTATGAAGCAAAGCGGCGCTGAGCTAGTCGAAGTTGGAGCTACCAACAAAACACACCTTTCGGACTATCAAGATGCCATAGTGGACGGAAAAACAGGGGCATTACTTAAAGTTCATCCCAGCAATTATAGGATACTGGGATTTACAGAAGAAGTTGAGCTAAGTGAATTAGTGAAGCTGGGGAAATCCCATGGAATTCCGGTAATACATGATTTGGGAAGTGGTGCACTGATTGATTTCAGAAAATATGGAGTCAGCGGAGAAGCTACCGTTTTTGACAGTGTTACGGCAGGAGCAGATATTATCTGTTTTAGCGGGGATAAGCTGTTAGGAGGGCCACAGGCGGGGATTATCATAGGAAATAAAGCCTTAATCAATCAGATGAAGCGAAATCCTTTGACAAGAGCATTTCGAATTGATAAATTAACGCTAGCGGCACTGGAAGCAACTCTAAGACTATACTTTGATCAGGAAAAAGCAATTGCACATATTCCTACATTATCGATGATAACTATGCCCTTGGAAGTAATAATAGAAAATGCAAAGCGTTTGCATAATCTTTTAATGGATCAAGTTAAAAACTGTTCGCTGGCATTGGAAGAGGGAAACTCTCAAGTGGGCGGAGGCTCTATGCCCCTGCAGGAACTACCCACACGATTGATAAGGATTAAACCGGAAAATATAGCAGTACAGGCATTAGAAGAACAGCTAAGGGGTTGCCAAATTCCAATTATAGTTCGAATCCACAAAGATCAAATCTATCTGGATGTACGAACGATTAAAGAAGATGACTTTGAATATATTGTGAATATATTTAAGAGCTTTTTAAATAAGTCATGAGGTGAACAACTTGAAAAACATCATTATTGGTACTGCCGGACATATTGACCATGGAAAAACATCATTGATTAAAGCCCTGTCAGGAACTGACACCGACCGCCTAAAAGAAGAAAAGAAGAGAGGAATAACCATCGATTTAGGGTTTGCCTATTTAACCTTGCCGGATGGAGAACGGGCAGGGATTATTGATGTGCCGGGTCATGAGAAATTTGTAAAAAATATGCTGGCAGGAGTTGGCGGTATTGACTTGGTTTTATTAGTGATTGCTGCTGATGAAGGGATTATGCCTCAGACTCAGGAACATTTAGACATATTATCCATATTAAAAATAAAAAAGGGAATTATCGTATTAACGAAAGCAGACATGGTTGAAGAAGAATGGATAACCATGATTCAAGAAGAAGTCAGCCAACATGTCAAGGGGACTTTTCTTCAAGACGCCCCTATGATATCGGTATCGGCTATCAATGGTCAGGGTATTGAAACCCTAAAAAACACAATTTATCAGATGACGAAGGATATAACTCCAAAAGATGTCAATGCATCCTTTCGAGTGCCGATAGATAGAGTCTTTTCAGTAGATGGTTTTGGTACGGTTATTACGGGAACACAGGTGGAAGGGACTCTTTGCGTGAGTGATGATGTAACCATTTATCCATATGATAAGATGGCAAAAATTAAAAATATACAAGTACATGGCAAAAGTGTAGATAGATCTTATGCAGGGCAAAGAGTAGCGATTAATTTGGCCGGCATCAAGAGGACAGAGGTTGGAAGAGGCGATGTCCTGGCGAAACAAGATTCGATGAATGTCACCATGATGCTTGATGTTAAATTGAATTTATTAAAAAACATTTCAAGAGACTTAAAAAATAGAACTCGAATACGATTTTACCATGGAACCAGTGAGGTTCTGGGAAGAATTATCCTATTGGAAGAAGATGCTTTAAGTGAAGGGAAAAACGGATATGCCCAATTAAGACTGGAAAAAGAAGTAGCGTTAAAAGCAGGGGATCATTTTGTTTTGAGATTTTATTCTCCGATTGAAACAATAGGAGGCGGTATTGTTTTAGATGCGAATCCTTACAAACATAAACGCTTTAAGTCAGATGTTTTAGAGGAGTTGCAGATAAAAGAAACTGGAAAGTTTGAGGATGTTTTAGAGCAGACGATCAATAAGTTTAGTAAGACTTTTCAAACCATAGATTTTATTGCCATGCAGCTAGGTAAAGAAAAGGAAGATATACAGCAGGGTGTTTCCAACCTTCTTGAAGAGGGGAAAATCGTACGGATCACCGACCAGGTAGTGGTACATATTGATTTTTTAGACCAGCTTCAACAGAAGATCGTGGACTTATTAGCAAATTATCATCAGAAATATCCGTTAAAGGCAGGAATGGGAAAGGAAGAGTTTAGGACAAAATTATTACCAAAAGACATTGGAAAACTTTCGAACCAGCTTATCTTATATTATATGAATAAGAATATTATTCGTTCAATGAATAATATTGTGTCTCTTGCTGATTTTGAGATTAAATATACGAAAGAACAAAAATTACTTCAGGAACAATTTGAAAAAATTTATTTGGAAAGTCAATTTGCGCCGCCATATATTGAAGAAATCGTGAAAGCTAATAGGAACCAGCAAATGAGTCTGCAAATGATACAAGCCTTGATTGACAGCTCAATCATAATTAGGATTGATCAAAACATCTGTTTGCATCAATTAAATTATGATAAGGCACTGGAAATGCTAAAAGCATTTATTCAAGAGAATGGAAAGATTACATTGGGAGAATACAGAGATCTATTGAATACATCCAGAAAATATACTGCTCCGATACTAGAATCTTTTGATCAACAAAAAATCACAAAGAAGATCGACGATTTTAGGGTACTATTATAAATTTGTAGTATAGTACAAAAACTTATGATATAATAATTTCCGTATTTTAAAAAACATGGGAATAGATGGGTGCTGGTGTGCCCTCTGGTCTTCAAAACCAGTTTGAGGAGTTAGTAGCTTCTTAGGTGGGTTCGATTCCTACATATTCCCGCCAATAAAAAAGGTGAGATATTTTGATATCTCACCTTTTTCTATTATATAAAATTACTAATCAACTAAAATCGAATACTTTCTTTCTTCAATGACGGAACCTATAATGGCGGAGGTTGTGGGGCCTTGCTCCAGGATTTTTAGAAGAATATCCGCTTTATCTTTTTCAACCGCAATCAGTAGACCTCCTGAAGTTTGTGGATCGAATAAACAATCCGACAAGGGTTGAGGAACATTTAAACCAATTTGTACCTTATCGCCGATATAAGATTTATTATGGAAAGCACCTGCCGGAATGATTCCCATATCAGCAAGAGATAGGGCTCCCGGAAGGATTGGAACAGAATGTGCATTAAAATGCAGGGTTACATTACTGGATGCGGCCATTTCTAAACCGTGTCCTAATAGACCGAAGCCGGTTATATCTGTACAGCTATGAACGCCTACTTCCATCATGGCATCTTTTGCAAAGCGATTTAACGTCGCCATGCTATGTACAGCTTTATTATAAGTCTCTTGGTCGATCATGTCCGCTTTGATTGCAGTATTTATGATTCCAACTCCAATGGGTTTCGTTAGTACTAAAAGGTCACCAACCTGAGCATTACAATTTGTAACGATCTTGTCAGGATGTATAAAACCCGTTACTGAGAGTCCATATTTAGGTTCAGGATCATCAAGGGTATGTCCTCCTGCAAGAAGCGCACCCGACTCTTTAACTTTGTCATAGCCCCCTTGTAATATTTTTTGAACCTTATCAATAGATAGACTTTTAGGAAAGCAGAGAATATTCATCGCTAATTTAGGATCTCCACCCATAGCATAAACATCGCTCAGCGAATTAGCAGCAGCAATTTGCCCAAACAAATAAGGGTCATCAACAATTGGGGTAAAAAAATCTAAAGTTTGGATAATAGCTGTCTCATCATTAATTTTGTATACCAAAGCATCGTCTGAAGTTTCAACTCCGACGAGCAAGTTGGGATCCTGATCTTTAGGTAAATGACACAAAACTTGTGCCAGGATACTAGGTCCTATTTTAGCTGCTCAACCAGCGCTTTTAGTCATTTCTGTTAGTTTTTTTGACATAGCCTTGCCTCCTTAAATAAAATTCTATAGGTTTAAATTCCCCGCATTTCGAATAATGAAATCTCTAAATGCTTGGTCAACGGGAGATAAATACCTGTTCTTATGATAAACAAAATAAAATTTTCTATTAAATTTCAAATTCTTAATAGGATAGGGAGATATTAATTCTAAATCTACTTCTTTTTTTATTGCAATTTCAGAAATAAAGCTGATACCTACGTCTAAAGCAACCAATTGCTTGATTGTCTCATTATCTTTAATAAGGGAAATAATATTAAGCTGATTTAATTTAATCTTTGTATTCTTAAGCGTTTCTTCAATCAGTAATCTGCTGCTGGAGCCCTCTTCTCTTAAAATAATTTTTTCTTTCAGTATAACATCTAAATCCAACTGTGAATGCGCCGGCCCAAAATTTTTCTTGCCAGCAGAAGCAACGAGGGTCAGATGATCATCAAAAAAATCAATATATTCTAAACAGTCGTAATCATATTTACCCCCTACAATGCCATAATTGATCTGCCCGTTTATTATATCATCTATTACATTTTTAGAATTCTTCTGATTAATTGAAAAAGTAACATTGGGAAACTGATCTGTAAACTTCTTAAGTAAATAAGGAAGTATATATTGTGAGGGAATGGAACTTGAACATATTTCTAGATTCCCCTCAATTTTATCTTTATATTCTTTAAGCTCATATTCGGCGGTTTCTTTTATATTTACTATATTTATAGCATGTTGAAAGAAAAGGTTTCCTGCGTCCGTCATCGTTACCTTTTTATTTGTTCGGTTTAGAAGGACAGTATCTAACTCAGCTTCTAAACTTTGAATATGAGCAGTGATTGTAGGTTGTGTCATAAATAGTTTTTCTGCAGCGCGAGAAAAGCTCTTTTTATTTACTACTTCTATAAAGCTTTCTATTTGCTTAATATCCAAGATATCACCGCTTTCAGTCATACATTATTTTTTGTTTCATCTGTAGTAAATACTAATTATTTTATAGAAGAATATTTCTTGTTAAGTATCAAAGTGGTGTAAACAGAATTATATGCAATAAACACTTTTATTCTACAATAATTCGCAATAAATAACAATACGGCATTGCCATCATGAGGTCTATTATAGATAGTTACATTCATTATTTTTATATTATAGAAATATTTTATTGTACTCTTCTTCCATACTTACAGTATAATCACGATGAAGTATGTAACTGTAATATAAGGGTTCATTTATGATTTATTTAGATAACGCTGCAACGACATATCCAAAGCCGGAATCGGTATATAGCCAGGTAGACAAATGTTTCAGAACGCAATGTGCAAATCCGGGTCGTTCGGGACATAAAATGGCTTTACAGGCAAACAGAAATATATATGAAACAAGAGAGCTTGCATGTCGGTTGTTTCATATTGCTGACCCTATGCAAGTTATTTTTACTAATAATGCAACATCGGCTTTAAATATTGGCATTAAGGGATTATTGAAAAAGGGAGATCATGTTATTACGACTAGCATGGAGCATAATTCAGTAATCAGACCCATTAAACAATTAGAAAAAATCGGCGTAGAGCATACTATTGTCCAATGCAGTAAGGAAGGTATATTAGACACCCAGATTATGGAGGCTGCGATTCGGGATAATACGAGGTTGATTGTGACTACTCATGCATCTAATGTAGCTGGAACACTTATGCCTGTTAAAATCATTGGTGAGATTGCTAAAAAGCATCAGATTCCGTACCTACTAGATGCTGCTCAATCAGCAGGTGTTTATGATATTGATGTACAAGCCATGAATATTGATATGCTGGCTGTGCCAGGCCATAAAGGATTGCTGGGACCCCAAGGAACGGGAATACTATATATTAGAAAAGGATTGAATGTTGAGCAGATAATAGAGGGTGGAACGGGGAGTAAATCAGAAATGATTATCCAGCCGGATATGATGCCAGATAAGTTTGAAAGCGGTACGCTCAATATGCCGGGTATTTCCGGACTGGGCGCCGGCATCAAATTTATTCTTGAAACAGGTATCGAAAAAATTAGAATGCATGAAATGAGACTAACAGAATATATGCTTACTCAATTAATGGACATAAAAGAAGTGACAGTTTATGGACCAAAGGATGCATGTAAACAAGCCGCTGTTATTTCAATAAATATCGAAGGAAAAGGATCTTCGGATGTGGCATACACCTTAGACAGCCTATTTGATATTGCTGTGAGATCAGGGTTACATTGTGCTCCATTGGCCCATAAGACCATGCATACGATTGAGCAGGGGACAGTACGATTTAGTTTAGGTTACTTTAATACAAAAGAAGATATAGACAAAGCAATTCAATCAATAAAATATATTTGCATGCAAAAATAATATGTTCTGTGTTTATTAATGAAACATACAGGAGGAACTGAAAATGACTATTGAAGTTGACGCTAGAGGATTCGGATGTCCAAAACCAGTGATTCTAACCAAAAATGCTATAGAGAAAGCAAGTGGAGCCCCTGTTCTTACAATCGTAGACAATGAAATTGCTGTAAAAAATGTGGAAAGGATGGCTTCAAATTTAAATTATAATACTACGGTTGAAGAAAAAAATGGAGATTTTTATATACATATTTTCAACCAGGATGGTTGCTGCGCAGATGCGAATGCAGAAGGAAATGCAGCGGACGAATCGGAGTGGCTGCTTTTAATTACAAATGATAAACTTGGCGGAGGTGTCGATGAGCTAGGGGAGATATTGATGAAAGGATATTTCTATGCGCTTACAGAATCAAAGCCATATCCGAAAGCAATTCTTTTTATGAACAAGGGCGTTACACTTTCAGTAGAAGATTCACCCGTATTAGAATATATTGAGTTTCTTGAAAGAAGTGGTGTTGAAATACTTGTATGCGGAACTTGCCTTGATTTTTATAATCTAAAAAGCAAATTAAGGGTTGGAAATGTTAGCAACATGTATACTATTGTAGAAAAAATGAACAAAGCCTCAAAGGTAATAAATTTCTAAAGAGAAAAGGTATTATGCTGTGGAAAAAGAATATTATCTAATATCTTTTGAATCTACTCATTATGCAATGATGCTGGAAAAGATTTTAAAAGCAAAATATGAAGTAGACTTGATTCCTACTCCCAGAGAAATCACAGCGAGCTGTGGATTATCCCTTAAAATTAAAATGAGTATTTTCGAAGATGTAAAAAAGACCTTAAAAGAGGTAAAAATTGATAGTCGTATGGTAGCTTTATATAAAGTTGATAGAAGAGAAGCGATTGCCATTGTTAAACAAATTTATTGATGATAGTGATTTCTTCTTCTTATTACAATATAGCAATAAATAAACTTGACTAGATATTGATACTATGGTAATATTATGAAAAATAATTTAGTTTGGATGATGATTGCGGGAGAGTTTGCTTATTAGCAACACCGAAGGAATAAATTGAAGTTATGCCATAACCTTCAATGATGATCTCAGGTATCAGGACCGTAATCGGACAAATCTCTGGAAAGCATAGGCACCGAAGGAGCAATTTCGAAATTCGGAAGAATCTCTCAGGTTAATAACAGAGCAGAAGGCAATACGCTTTCTGCTTTTTGTTTTTTGTAAAATTGCTTAAAGGGCAAATTGTATTAGAAATAACGAAAGGCAGCGGCACATTGCTTCAAACTTAGTGGCACATAATATCATAAAGGAGGAGTTAAAATGGATGATCGAAAAACATCTTTATATGAGACCCATGTTAAATGGGGCGGAACGATGGTAGCTTTTGCAGGCTATTTATTACCGATTCAGTATAAAGAGGGAATCATTTCAGAACACATGGCAGTGAGAACAAAGGCAGGTATATTTGATGTGTCACACATGGGAGAGGTAACGCTATGTGGAAGGGATGCGTTGAGCAACATTCAAAATCTTACGACGAATGACTGTTCGTCAATGAAGGCTGGGCAGGTTAAGTATACCTTAATGTGTAACCATCAGGGTGGTATTGTAGATGACTTATTGGTTTATAAAATAGAAGATGAAAAATATATGCTGGTAATCAATGCTGCAAACCGTCATAAGGATGTTGAGTGGATTGAGAAGAATTTGAATGGGGAAGTGGAATTTAGTGATATCTCTGACAGTGTTGCACAGATTGCATTACAGGGTCCATGCTCTCTTGAGATTCTTAGTAAGTTGGCAGAGGAGCAGTATATACCAAAAAAGTATTATAGCTTTGTAGAAAAAGGAATTGCCGCAGGGATCGAATGTATTATTTCGAAAACCGGCTACACTGGCGAAGACGGATTTGAACTGTACTGCAAGGCAGAGGATGCTCCGGCAATGTGGAACGAAATCCTGAAAGCTGGAGAACAATACGGATTGATGCCATGTGGGCTTGGCGCCCGTGATACATTGCGGCTTGAAGCAGCCATGCCGCTTTATGGTCATGAGATGAATGACGAAATAACACCGATAGAAGCAGGATTATCTTTTTTTGTAAAGATGGAGAAGGATAATTTTATCGGTAAAAGTGCCCTTGAGGGAAAAGGAACTCCAGCTCAAAAACGTGTGGGGTTGAAGCTGATCAAAGGTATTGCACGAGAAGGGTCACAGGTGTTTATTGACGGACAAAAGATTGGCTGCATAACATCGGGAACATATTGTCCTTATCTGAGGTATCCCGTCGCAATGGCTTACATTGATTCCAAGTATACTGAAATCGGGACAGTGGTTGAGATTGATGTGCGAGGAAGAATGCTATCAGCAGAGATTACAAGTTTACCATTTTATAAACGAGTTTAATATATTATAAAAATAAAATAAATAAATTTAAGGAGGAAACAAAAATGAATATTCCAAAGGAGCTTAAATATACAAAATCACATGAGTGGATTAAATTTATCGATGAAAAAACTGTTGAGGTTGGGCTTACAGATTTTGCGCAACAATCTCTGGGAGGCATTGTATTTGCTAATCTACCGCAGGAGGGCGAGAGCTTTTCAATAGGTGATGTTTTTGCAGATGTAGAGTCAGTCAAGGCAGTATCTGATGTATTTAGCCCTGTTTCAGGTACGGTAGGTAAAGTGAATGACGAAATCATGGATTCGCCGGAGATTATTAATAATACGCCGTATGAAGCATGGCTTGTACAATTCAATGATGTTAGTGATATAGAAAATTTATTGTCAGCGGAGGATTATGAAAAGCTGGTAAAGGAGGAATAGTTCAATGGGTTATGTACCATCAACACTAGAAGAAAGACAACGAATGCTTGAAACGATTGGTAAAAAAAGTATTGATGAACTCTTCTCTCATATACCACAAGATATCATGTTAGGCAGACCACTTAGCATTCCTGCAGGTTTATCCGAGATAGAGATCCGAAAAGCCATGGAGGGTATTGCAGCAAAAAATAAGATATTTAAAACCATTTTTAGAGGAGCTGGTGCATATAACCACTATATTCCTTCCGTTGTAAAACATATAACTTCAAAGGAGGAATTTGTAACAGCGTATACTCCCTATCAAGCGGAAATCAGCCAAGGAATTCTTCAATCTATTTTTGAATATCAAACGATGATTTGCGAGCTAACGGGGATGGATACATCCAATGCATCAGTTTATGACGGCGCAACGGCTGCATCAGAAGCTATTTTAATGTGCAGAGAGAAAAACAAAAGCAAAGCGGTAATATCGGCAACAGTTAATCCACAAACAATTGAGGTTATAAAGACCTATTGTGAAGCGTCCGGAACTGAAATAATAATCGTGCCTGCTAAAAATGGTGTAACTGATTCAGAGGCGCTCTTGGCATCAGTTGATAAAAACGTAGGTGCTGTTTACATTCAGCAGCCAAATTATTATGGAGTGATTGAGAATGCTGATGAAATAGGAGAAATTGCTCATAGTGCTGGTGCTAAATATATTATGGGCTGTAATCCAATCGCACTTGCTATACTGAAAACTCCCGGAGAATGCGGAGCTGATATAGCAGTAGGGGAAGGTCAGCCATTAGGCATACCGCTTTCGTTCGGCGGACCATACCTTGGATTTATGGCGTGCAAAAATGCAATGACAAGAAAACTGCCCGGAAGAATAGTCGGCGAAACAGTGGATATAAACGGAAACAGAGCCTATGTACTTACATTGCAAGCAAGAGAACAACATATCAGAAGAGAAAAAGCGTCAAGCAGCATTTGTTCGAATCAGGCACTGTGTGCGCTTACGGCATCAGTGTATATGAGCACGATGGGACCAAACGGCATCACTGAGGCCGCGAAACAATGCCTGACCAAAGCAAAATATGCGGCAGCGAACATTTCTTCTATAAAGGGATTTGAACTCAAATTTAACGATAACTTTTTTAACGAGTTTGTAACTTCCTGCTCTGTTCCTGTGAATGTTGTTATGTCTAAGCTAGAGGAAAACGGAATACTAGGAGGATATCCATTAGCTGGTGAGCTTCAAGGATGTATCCTTTGGTGCGTTACGGAAGTCAACACGAAAGCTGAAATTGATCAACTTATTGAAATATTAAAGGAGGTATCAAGCAAATGAAACTAATATTTGAACAAAGCCACAAAGGCAGAGGCTGCTCGATTCTTCCAAAATGTGATATTCCTCAAGATGCTGAATTACCTGAAGGAAAAAAAAGAAAGTCCCCATTGAGATTACCTGAGATTGCTGAGTGCGACCTTGTAAGGCATTATTCTACATTGGCTCAGAAAACCTACGGCTTGAACGATGGATTTTACCCATTGGGCTCCTGTACGATGAAGTACAATCCAAAAATTAATGATCAGATGGCCAGTATGACTGACTTTACCAATATTCATCCGCTGCAGCCCGAACACACAGTTCAAGGCTGTCTTGAAGTTTTTAACTTAATTGAATCATACCTTTGTGAGATTACTGGGATGGATGCAATGACATTTCAGCCTGCAGCAGGTGCACATGGCGAATTTACAGGTTTATTACTGATCAAGGCTTACCATAAATCAAGAAATGACATAAAGCGTACTAAAATAATAGTACCTGACTCCGCACATGGAACGAACCCGGCAAGCGCAGCAATGGCAGGCTTTTCAATTGTCAGTGTACCATCAAATAAAGATGGGTGTGTTGATATTGATATCTTAAAAACGGTTGTCGGGGATGATACGGCAGGACTGATGCTTACAAATCCTAATACAGTAGGTTTGTTTGATAAAAATATTAATGAGATTACAAATATCATTCATGAGGCCGGTGGGCTCGTCTACTACGATGGAGCTAATCTGAATGCAATAATGGGAATTGTTCGTCCTGGTGATATGGGATTTGATGTGATCCATCTCAATCTCCATAAGACATTTTCAACACCTCATGGCGGGGGAGGTCCGGGAAGCGGACCTGTAGGATGCAAACAGAAACTTACAGAATTTCTTCCAACGCCATTAATTAAAAAGGATGGGAAATATAGTTTTGATTACAATCTATCCCATAGCATTGGCCGCATGAAGGGATTCTATGGTAACTTCCTTGTGATAGTAAGAGCATTGACCTACATTATGACATTGGGCAGTGAAGGTATTAAAGAAGCTTCTCAGAATGCGGTACTCAATGCAAATTACCTGATGCATAAGCTGTCCGATATCTATAAGGTTGCCTATAACGAGCCCTGCATGCATGAGTTTGTTTTAACAATTGAAGATCTTAAAAAGTCATGCGGCGTATCTGCTTTGGACATAGCAAAATCATTATTAGATCACGGAATGCACCCGCCTACCATGTATTTTCCGCTTATCGTTCACGAGGCTTTAATGATAGAGCCTACTGAAACAGAATCCATGGAAACGCTGGATTATGCTGCCGGTATATTTAGAACACTGTATGACCAAGCAATGAATGATCCGGAGAGCATGCATAATGCTCCGACAACGACACCCGTTCAAAGGCTTGATGACATTGGTGCAGCGAGAAATCCAAAATTGAAATACGATTTTAATTTGTAATAATCATAAATTTGATTGGATGATGTTTCTGCAACTGCAGGACACACAAGAGGAAGAAGATGGAAATCAGTATTTTTGAAGTTTTGGGACCTATTATGGTAGGTCCGTCAAGTTCACATACAGCAGGGGCGGCAAAGCTTGCTAGGATCGGAGGGCTTATAGCAGGCAGCCCCTATCATCACGTATCTTTTGGATTACATGGCTCCTTTGCAAAAACATATAAGGGTCATGGAACGGATAAAGCGTTGGTTGCGGGGGCATTAGGTTTAAAGGAGGATGATGAAAGGCTTGTTGATGCCTTTGAACTTGCTGATCGAAAAGGGATAACCTATGACTTTTATGAGATTGAACTTGATCATATGCATGAAAATTCTGTAAAAATGACATTCTCAATGAATGATGGCAGCTTATGTGAGGTGATTGGTTCATCAATTGGCGGTGCTCAAATTATCATAACGCGAATTAATGACTTTGAGACAGAGTTAACTGCTCAGTCATCAACGCTTATTATCAATCAGTATGATAAAAAAGGAGTAGTCAGTGAGGTATCAACTGTACTTGCAAACAATGATATAAATATAGGAGTTATGAAGCTGAGCCGTAAAGCGAAAGGTGACATCGCTTCTTGCATGATAGAAACGGACGATAGCATCCCCGAGTATGCGATAGAAAGTTTAAAAAAGATAAAAAATGTATTAAGCGTAAAAGTAATAAATAATGAAGGGTGTGCTAGCTATGTATAACAATATGAGCGAGTTGCTTAATATAGCCCAGGAACGAGGAGTATTACTGTCGCAAATAGTGCTTGAGAATGAGATGGATACTAGCCAGTTGAGCGAGGAACAGATCTATAGCAGATTAAGGGAACGTTATGAAGTCATGGTTAGTTCAGCTCATAAAGCGCTTGATCAGCCCTTTCACGCAGTTGGTTCCCTGATAGAGGGGCAGGCAATGACTCAGCATAATTATTCAAATACAGAAAACACTCTTTGCGGAAAATTCCTTAATAAGGTTATGGCAATGGCACTTTCGTGTTCAGAGATGAACGCATCTATGGGTAAAATTTGCGCAGCACCGACTGCTGGGGCGTGCGGGATAATACCCGCTGTGATTATTTCGGTGGCAGAGCATCGGAACTGTAACGAAAAACAGATCCTGGACGGATTGCTTATCGCCTCAGGAATTGGCTCAATTATTACTAAAAATGCAACTGTATCAGGGGCAGAGGGCGGATGCCAGGCAGAGTGCGGTGTTGCCGCCGCAATGGCGGCCGGTGCAGCAGTACAGATGTCTGGCGGAACTTCAGAAATGGTTATAAATGCTTCTGCATTTGCGATCATGAATGTTTTGGGCCTGATCTGTGATCCTGTAGCGGGTCTTGTGCAAGTTCCGTGTGCTCAAAGAAATGCATCTCAAGCGATCAATGCAATGTTATGTGCTGATATGGCATTGGCGGGATTAAAGAGCATCATTCCTCTCGATGAAATAATTGAAGCGATGTACAGGGTCGGCAAAATGCTTCCGTATCAACTAAGAGAAACTGCTATGGGTGGAGTTGCTGCAACTCCTACAGCAAAAGCAATTTATAACAAAATTTTTATGGGAAGTGATGGAAATGATAAATAAGGCCAGATACATAATCAGTGATCAGTTTAATCCTTACTATAATTTATCGCTTGAGGAATACCTGCTTGAAAATGTAGATGACGAAACGTGCATACTCTATCTATGGCAAAATCAAAATACAGTGGTCATTGGCAGAAACCAGAACGGCTGGAAGGAATGCAACCTAAAAGAGCTTGAAAAGAATGGCGGACACTTAGCCAGAAGGCTTTCAGGAGGAGGCGCTGTATTTCATGACTTGGGAAATCTAAATTTTACATTTTTAATCAATCAGAAGGATTATGATGTTGATCGTCAATTAGAAGTTATTTTACAAGCAGTTAATAATCTAGGGATTAAAGCAGAAAAGTCCGGAAGAAACGATATTACGGTTGAAGGTAAAAAAATTTCTGGGAATGCATTTTATGCAAAGGGTTCGAGAGCCTATCATCATGGCACAATTTTGATTGACGTTAATATGGATTGTCTAAGCGGCTATTTGAATGTATCCCAGGACAAATTACAGTCGAAAGGCGTAGAATCAGTCCGATCCAGAGTGACTAATCTGAAAGAATATTGTGCGGAGGTATCAGTTGAGTTGGTAAAGGAAAAGCTGATAGAAGCCTTCGGTACGGTATATGGTTGTAAACCTGAAAAGCTTTCAAACAATGTTATAGATAAAAATAAGATTGATGAGATCTATCATAAATACTCATCATGGGACTGGATATACGGAAGAAAAATAGAATTTGAATTTCAAATAGCCAAAAGGTTCCCATGGGGTCATATTGATATCCAACTAAAAGTCGATAATGGAAAGGTTGTTGAATCTGCTGTCTATTCGGATGCAATGGATTCTGAATTCATATCACAGTTACCAGAGATGTTTAATAATTGCAGGTTTTCCTCAGAAGCATTGACAGAGTCTCTTAAGCGATTAAAGGATGATGGAATGGGTCGCGAGGTGATTGAAGACATTCAACAGATGATTAGAAATGAAAATTTTTAGAGCGGGGGAATCAACATGGAAAATAGATATGATCTAGTGATAATCGGGGCTGGCCCCGGAGGATATGTGGCAGCTATAAAAGCAGCGCAGGCAGGGATGAGTGTCGCTGTTGTGGAAAATAGAGAAGTAGGGGGTACCTGCTTAAACAGAGGTTGTGTCCCTACAAAAGCACTTCTCCATGCCACTTCTCTTTATCATGAGGTAAAAAGCTTTGAAGCAATCGGACTGAAGGTCGAAGGCATAAATTACGATATTTCAAAGATACATCAGAGAAAGGATGAGGTATTACAAAAACTTCGCGCTGGAATTGAACAATTGTTAAAAGCAAATAAAGTCAATTTGATAACAGGAACGGGCACGATTATTTCAAATAATACTTTAACGGTAAAGGTGACTGGAAATCAGGAATGTAAAGAATTAAGCGCTGATAAAATTTTGATAGCAACAGGTTCTAGACCAGCGATGCCCAAAATAGAAGGGCTGGATTCAGAAAACGTAGTGACAAGTGATGAAATTTTATTTCTGGATGATAAGGTATATAATCCGCTGGTAATAATCGGCGGAGGTGTCATCGGTGTAGAATTTGCATCCATTTATAATGCATTGGGATGTGATGTTACTATTATTGAGGCTATGGATAGGCTGTTGCCGGCAATGGATAGAGAAATATCACAAAACCTGGCAATGATACTTAAAAAAAGAGGTGTGAAGATCCATACATCTGCTCTGGTTGAAAAGATTACCGATGAAAGTGGACTTGTATGCTACTTCAATGAGAAGGGGAAAGCTCAAAGTATTCCGGCCGAAGGGATTTTAGTAGCAATCGGAAGGACACCTAATACAGAAGATATTTTTGTCGGACAGGCAGCACTTGAAATGAATCGAGGACATATCATAGTAGACGAAAATTTTAAAACCAGTGTCGATAATATTTATGCAATCGGTGATGTAATCGGTGGGATACAACTCGCGCATGTCGCTTCCGCACAAGGAATTGCGGCTATAGAAAGCATGATTGGGAAAAAGCGGTCTATTGATCTCAATATTGTTCCTGGCTGTATTTATACCAATCCGGAAATTGCATCCGTTGGATTGTCATTAGACGAAGCGAAACAAAAAGGAATGAATGCAAAAACTGGTAAATTTTCAATGATGGCAAATGGGAAATCACTCATTGAAATGCAAGACAGGGGGTTCATAAAAGTCGTTTTTGATGCAGATACAGATCTCATTATTGGCGCACAGCTAATGTGTGCAAGGGCAACAGATTTGATTAGTGAGCTATCAACAGCAATTGTCAATAAAATCACACGAGAACAGCTCCTTTCTGTTATCAGACCGCATCCCACCTTTACTGAAGCGGTGACAGAGGCCGTTGAGGATGTGGAAGGATGTGCTATCCACAGCTTACCAAGAATAAACAATCATTTATAAAAGTATACGGAGGTATTTAATTATGATGAACGAGATTATGAAATTTATATCGCAGAAGGATCCGCAAATTGGAGATGCAATCAATGATGAATATAAACGTCAAAGAAGAAATATTGAGCTGATTGCTTCAGAAAATATTGTTTCAGAAGCTGTTATGGCGGCGATGGGAACTGTATTGACAAATAAATATGCAGAAGGATATCCTTCGAAAAGATACTATGGCGGCTGTGAGTATGTGGATGTTGTTGAAAATATAGCGATTGAGAGAGCTAAAAAACTATTTGGCGCAGAACATGTATGTGTTCAGCCCCATTCAGGAGCAAATGCTAACAATGCTGTGTATTTTGCATTGTTAAAGCCGGGAGATACTGTTTTAGGGCTTGATTTGGCCCATGGGGGCCACTTGACTCACGGCAGCCCAGTTAATATTTCGGGAACATATTATAACTTTATCTCTTATGGTATTGATGATGAGACTCATACAATTAATTATGATAAAATTCGTGCGATAGCGTTAGAGCACAGGCCAAAGATGATCGTTGCAGGTGCTTCTGCTTATCCAAGAGCAATCCGATTTGATATTTTTTCAGACATTGCAAAAGAAGTAGGCGCTTACTTATTTGTTGATATGGCACATATTGCAGGTCTTGTTGCAGCAGGATTGCATCAAAATCCAGTTCCTTATGCAGATGTTGTAACAACAACTACTCACAAGACATTAAGAGGCCCAAGGGGAGGGGTCATTATGTGCCGTGAAGAACTGGGTGCAAAGATGAATAAGGCCATCTTTCCGGGGACACAAGGAGGCCCGCTGATGCACATTATTGCTGCAAAGGCTATCTGTTTTGGTGAGGCTTTAACACCTGAATTTAAGCAATATCAACAGCAGGTTATTAATAATGCGAAAGCTTTAGCAAATGCGCTTGCTGCACAGGGATTCGATCTTGTCTCCGGAGGTACGGATACTCATTTGATGTTGATTGATTTAAGAAACATGAATATCACGGGTAAGGAATTACAGAATAGGCTGGATGAAGTCTACATTACTGTCAATAAAAATGCGATTCCGAATGATCCACAAAGTCCGTTTGTAACCAGCGGAATACGGATAGGAACCCCTGCTGTCACAACAAGGGGCTTTAAGGAACGCGAAATGGAAAAGATTGCTGAATATATTAAACGATCAATAAGTGATTATGAAATGAATAAGGATTATATTCGAAAAGGAGTAACAGAGCTCTGTGATCAATACCCGATCTACTAATTGTAGATTCTTTGAAAGAAGGAGATAAAATATGAGATTTGCACGTAGAATTAAAAAAATGGAAGGAGATACAGAGCTGAAAGATCTAATGGATCTTTCAGCGGTGACTGATGTTATTTCTTTTGCAGGTGGATTTCCTTCTCCTGAAACCTATCCTCTTGATGAAATTAGAGAATCATTTAATGAAGTAATTAATAACCATGGGCAGGAAGCACTGAGCTATAGTTCTGCAGGGGGATACTACCATCTCAGAGAAATAATAGCTGACAGGATGAACAAAAAATATGACTTATCTTTTTCTGCAGAAGAAATAATCATATCAAGTGGGTCACAACAGGCACTGGATATCAGTGGCATGCTTTTCCTAGATGAAGGAGATATCGTATTATTCGAAACTCCTTCCTATCTTGGAGCACTTAATGTATTTAAGTCATATGAGGCTGAACTGATGGCAGTTCAAACAGATTCGGATGGTATTATCATCGAGGAACTGGAGAAGATACTTGAAAAATATGGAGAAAAAATAAAACTTATCTATGTAAATCCTGATTTTCAGAACCCGACATGTAGATGCTGGTCTAATGAAAGAAGAAAAGCATTCATGAATTTGATTTCAAAATATGATATTGCAATACTTGAGGATGCCGCGTATTCGGAGCTGGCATTTGATAATGTTAAGAGAGATCCTTTGATATCAATGGATACGAAAGGGCAGGTCATATACTGTGGTTCTTTTTCAAAGACTTTTTGTCCGGGATTAAGAGTAGCATGGATAGCGGCATGTAAGAATTTAATCGATAAATTTTTACTCTTGAAAACTAACGTTGACCTGAGTTCATCTTCAATCACCCAGAGACAGGTAGCATGGTATCTCGATCAGTTTGACTTCGATATACATATACAAGGAATAACAAGTCTTTATAAAGCAAGAAGGGACGTGATGGTCGAAAAAATGAATGAATACTTCCCAAAGGAAGTCAGATATGAAGTACCATATGGAGGATTATTTTTATGGGTAGAGTTGCCGGAAGGCAAAGATTCAGCTGAGCTTCTTAAATTGGCACTCAAAGAAAAAGTTGCATTTGTACCTGGTGGGGCGTTTTATGTAAAGCATTCGAAATGTAATGAATTCAGACTTAATTTTTCGAACATGCCAGAAGACAGAATTGATAAGGGAATCCGGACGCTGGGAAGAATACTGCACAACTTTATAAAATAGACGCTCATATGGAATAGGCAGGGGGGTTGATATAAATATACGATGATTAATATAAAATAATGGTAATGAATCTATCTTAATCCTGGTAAAATTGGAGGTTCAAATGAAAAAAAAGAAAAAGAATTTTTCTGTAGGAACTAAAATTTCAATGATGGTACTGGCAATGATAGTTTTAAGCGCTTCTATAATTGGTTATTTTAGTTATTATATGTATAAAAATTACTCTATAGAGCTAACAGGGAATAAAGCAGTCGGAATAGCACAAACTGTTTCAGCAGCAATTGATGGTGACAAGTTTGAAGAAATAGTAAAAACGAAGACAAAAACGGATTATTATCCCCCCATGTTAAAAATGATGTGTGATGCAAAACAACAAACTCAGGCTGACTATTTATATACCATGATTAAAAATGAGGATAACTATGAATATATAGCGGAAGGCTATTTACCTGAAGAGGCCGGCAATGAAGATATTTACACACTAGGTGATACCTTGGGTTTAGATGGATATGGACAAGAGCCTGTTACTACCTTAACAACTGGAAAAAGTACTCAATCTAAAATATATTATGGGGGAGATATATATGGGTATCAAATTTCGGCATTTGCACCAATTAAAAATTCAAAAGGCGAAGTTGTAGGCGTTGTAGGAGCAGATGTCAGCGGCAATGACGTTTTAAAAGAAGTCAATAAATACATACCTCTTATTGTCGGATTTGTACTGATTTCAAGCATACTCTTATTTTTAATATCTTGGTTATTTATTAAAAAAATAATTGCGTCACCATTAAAAATTCTTACAATTGCAGCAGGAAAAGTTTCTAATGGAGATACTGATGTGAAGATTATCCAAAGAACTAACGATGAAATGGGACAATTAATGGGTGCCTTTTCCAGAATGGTGGATAATATAGTACAGCAGTCAGAGAATGCAAAAAAGATTTCAGAAGGTGATCTATCGATACAGGTAGAACCAAAATCTGAAAATGACATATTAGCACACAGTATGAAGAAGGTTGTAGAAGAATTAAGAAAACTGGTAGAAGAAGCGAAATTTCTGACAAACGGGGCAGTAAAAGGAGAGCTTTCTATAAGAGGAAGAACAGACAATTTCAGTGGAGGATATAAAGAGATTATATCAGGCATAAATGATACATTAGATGCGGTTATCAATCCTCTCAATGTAGTGGCTCACCATGTAGACAGAATCAGCAAGGGAGATATACCTGAGACCATAACCGATGAATATAAGGGTGATTTCAATACGATCAAGGAAAACTTAAATTCCTGTATTGATGCCATCGGTAAACTGGTAGACGATACAAAGATGCTTTCAGAGGCCGCCATTCAGGGTGACTTCATGAAGAGGGCAGATGCAGAAAGGCATATGGGAGACTTCAGAAAAGTAATCGAAGGGGTTAACGGTACACTGGATACCGTAGTAGATAAGGCGGTATGGTATGAAGCAATCATCGATGCGATTCCGTTCCCTATTCAGGTAACAGATAACAATATGAAGTGGACCTATCTGAATAAAGCATATGAAAAACTAATGATCGAGCAAGGTGTGATCACCGATCGTCAAGATTCCTATGGCATGGATTGCTGCAACTCAGGAGCCAGCATCTGCGGTACGGAGGGATGCGGTATTAAACGTCTGGTGGATCAAGGAGAAGGAGAAACCTTCTTTGAATGGTGCGGAATGAGCAATAAGCAGGCCACCGCATACCTCAGGGATCGAAGAGGAGAAAATGTAGGCTTCGTGGAAGTTGTTACGGATTTGACCCAAATCATGAGAGTCAGCAGCTATACGAAGGAAGAGGTTCGAAGATTAGAAGAGAATTTGAAGCTGTTATCCAGTGGTAATCTGAACTTCGACCTTAACATTGTTGATGCAGACGAATATACCGTAGAAGTAAGCGAACAGTTCAAAGCCATCGGTGAAAGCCTTGCAGAAGTAAGTAAGGCTGTAGGGGATCTGATTGAAGATGCCGCAATGATGACATCCGCAGCGGTAGAAGGAAATTTGAAATACAGAGCTGATGTAACAAAACATGGCGGTGAATTCGCAAAAATTATGGAAGGCTTCAACAAAACATTGGATGCTGTTATTGCACCGGTTGAAGAAGCATCTGCGGTACTCAAGGAAATGGCAAGAGGTAACCTCCAAGTAACAATGGATGGTGATTATAAGGGAGATCATGCTGATATTAAGAAAGCTATGAATGAAACATTAGCTAATCTTTTAATCTATGTCAGTGAAATTTCCAGTGTTCTTGCAGAGATTGGAAATGGAAATCTGAACCTTGCGATTACGGCGGACTACAAAGGTGACTTTGTAGAAATCAAGAATTCACTCAATAACATTATAGCATCGCTCAGTGAAATCATGGGTGATATCGGGGAAGCGGCCGATCAGGTGGCAGCGGGTTCAAGACAGGTATCCGACGGAAGCCAGGCATTATCTCAAGGTTCTACAGAACAGGCCAGTGCGATTCAGGAACTGACAGCTTCAATCACTGAAGTCGCATCTCAGACAAAGCAGAATGCGGTCAATGCAAATCAGGCAAGCGAGCTTGCAGGCAGTGCGAGAGACAATGCTGAAAAAGGAAATGATCAAATGAAGGAGATGCTCAATTCCATGGCAGAGATCAATGAATCGTCAGCCAATATCTCCAAGATCATCAAGGTGATCGACGACATCGCATTCCAGACCAACATTCTGGCACTGAACGCAGCGGTCGAGGCGGCAAGAGCCGGTCAGCATGGGAAAGGCTTTGCAGTTGTTGCGGAAGAGGTCAGGAGTCTTGCGGCAAGAAGTGCCGATGCAGCGAAGGGAACTACCGATCTGATCGAAGGATCCATTAATAAGGTTCAGGCCGGAACGAAGATCGCCAACGAAACGGCTGCTGCTTTAACAGAAATCGTAGCGGGAATCGAAAAGGCAGCAAGTCTGGTAGGTAATATTGCAGAAGCTTCCAACGAGCAGGCTACAGGAATATCTCAGATCAATAAAGGAATCGAGCAGGTATCTCAGGTAGTTCAGAATAATTCGGCAACAGCAGAGCAGAGTGCCGCCGCAAGTGAAGAACTGACCAGTCAGGCTGAACTGTTAAAAGATATGGTAGCAAGATTTAGGCTCAGCAATAAAGCCTTGAAATATGGTTCCGGAACTGTAGCAAAGCTTACAGGCGACAGCTCAGATAAAAGGGAACCGAGGTCAGCAGGATCAGAGACAAAGATCCTCCTTGGTGATGATGAGTACAACAAGTATTAGTTCTTAACCGAATTTTCAATGGAAAACGAGAGCGATATCAATCGCTCTCGTTTTATCAGCCGGCAATGCCATCCGATTTTCGGAATTGAAAAGCTTGAACGCCGAACAGAAATAAAGTATGATTACAAAGTGATGAATTGAACTATTTTTTCCCAAGAACGTTATCTTATATGAGCTCATAATTCATTGCAGAATAGTACCCGGAGGGAGGTCGTTCATTTTATGAGCATATTGGTCACCGGCGGAGCCGGCTATATCGGTTCCCACACCTGTGTTTCGCTGCTTGAAGCAGGATACGGGATCGTGGTTGCCGATAATTTATGCAACAGCAAAGCAAATACCATTGATAAAGTGAAGCAAATCACCGGAAAAGAATTCCCTTTTTATCAGATCGACGTAACGGAGGAATCCCTTGTTGAACAGGTTTTTTTAAACCATAAGATCGATGGCGTGATCCATTTTGCGGGACTGAAAGCGGTAGGCGAATCGGTGCAAAAGCCACTGGCGTATTATTACAACAATGTCGTCAGTACGATTGTCCTGGCGGCGGCCTGCCAAAAATACGGCACAAAGAAATTCGTATTCAGTTCCTCAGCGACCGTTTACGGAGAAAATGAAGCCCCTTTCGTTGAAACGATGGAATTGAAGCCGACCACCAATCCCTATGCGGAGTCGAAGGCGATCAGCGAACGAGTGCTTACAGATGCAGCAAAAGCATTTGACGGATTTTCCGCATGCCTCCTGCGGTATTTCAATCCCGTCGGAGCCCATCCGATCGGAAGCATCGGAGAAGACCCAAACGGGATCCCAAACAACCTGATGCCGTATATCACGAGGGTGGCAAAAAGAAAATATGAAACGCTTCATATTTACGGAAACGACTACCCGACCGCCGACGGAACGGGAGTGCGGGATTATATCCATGTTATGGATCTGGCGGAAGGGCACGTGACAGCCTATCAAAAGCTCGAGAATGGCGGCGTGTATGTTTACAATCTGGGTACCGGGCAAGGCACCTCCGTCCTGCAGCTGGTCAAAGCATTTGAAGTGGCGAACGGCGTCGGAATTCCATATGAGGTCACTGCGCGGAGGCCGGGAGATATGGCGGAATATTATGCCGATGTTTCAAAAGCCAAAAGAGAGCTTGGCTGGACGGCGAAAAGAAATGTTGAGGATATGTGCAGGGATGCCTGGCGGTTCGAGAAGAGCACAGAATAATTGTCAAAAACTAGAAAGAATACTTGCGCAGCAATTTGGTTTATGTTAGTATTAAAAAAAATAATAAAGTTGGTTGATGGTTGCGGGAGAGATTGCTTAAGGCAGCACCGAAGGAATAAGTTGATGTCATGCCATGACAGTCAATGATGATCTCAGGTAAAGGGACCGTAATCGGACAAAACTCTGGAAAGCGTATGCACCGAAGGAGCAACTTCGTTATTCGAGGGAATCTCTCAGGTCAATAACAGAGCAGAAGGCAGTTAGCTTTCTGTTTTTTTATTACTTATAATTGAATAATGAATATGGATGATGATTGCGGAAGAGTCTGCTAACCGGCAGCACCGAAGGG
>CAZUGK010000003.1:0-16448 GCA_964619815.1 uncultured Clostridiaceae bacterium
AAGCCGGTAGTGGTGTACAACCAGCATAGTGTGAGTAAAGGGTCAATTATGACCTTTGGGGTGGACTTTAAACCCGGAGGGCTATACCGTTTCCTGAATATACCTATGTGGGAATTCACCAACCGTTCACCGGAGCTGGAAACCATCTCTTATTCCACTTTCCACCGGCTTGCAGAAAGTATGGTCAATGCCGTGTCCATAGGAGAACAGATTCATAGAATTGAATCATTCCTGCTCAAACAGCTTGATAAAATGAACAGCTGCCAAGCTCCGGTTATGGAGGCTTTATTCACAATAAGTGAAACTGCAGGGATTATCAGGGTAAAAGAGCTGGCAGGCAAGCTTCTGATAAGCGAGCGAAGCCTGCGCCGTTTATTTCATGAATATGTAGGAATCCCGCCCAAAACTCTATGCAGGATAACAAGGCTGCAAAGCGTGATTAAAAACTGCATGGAGGATAAACATATAGACTTTCTTATGGCTGCGTATGATAACGGGTATTTTGATCAATCCCATTTTATAAAGGATTTTAAGGAATTTTGCGGCTATACACCCAGCCAATTCAGAAAACTTTAATGTCCGATTTTTACAATAAATCAAGATGCCTATTGTTTAAAATATAGTTAAACATATTTGGGAGGGATTCTAATGAAAATGGAACTGCCGGTTCAGGCACCGGATTGGGTAAAGGAGTCGTGGGAAGGCCAGTTTAAAGTTTTTCCCTGGTATTATTTTGCGATTGATCTGCCTACTCCGATTTTTATTATTACTACACGCAAAGAGAATGGCCTTGCAAATGCACAGCTAAGCACATGGGGAATGATTGCAGGGTCGGGAAATGAGCCTAAATTCATACTTATGGTACATAACTATACCGAGACCAGAAAACTGATTGAGAAAACCGGTGAATTTGTCATTAATTTTCCTGACATAAGCTTGAAAAGTAAATTCAGGAACACTATCAACCGTTTTGATAATGATACCGACGAGATATCGGCATCCGGACTGCAGCATGATGCGTCTGTGCTAGTCAAGGCACCCCGTGTAAAGGAGTGTTTCGCACATTTTGAGTGTAAGCTGGATTGGATACAGGATATAGAAAAAGTTGATAAATCAACATCTCTTGTTCAAGGCAGCATAGTTCATGCCGCCATAGAAGAAAACATACTGTCTGATGATTTGAAGACAACATGCGGAAATAGGAAATGGGTTTTTAATGTCCATGAGATGGTAAACCCTAAAACAGGCAACCATGCGAACGGTTTTTTAGCTACACTGGACATGAATTCCACAACAAATATTGACGATTAAGCATGGTAATAAGAAAGGACTATGATTTCAATGTTTATCATAGTCCTTTTTATGTAGACTTATATATTTTAGGGTAGAGGTAATAGATAAGGAATTACTGGCTAAAACCTCATAAGCTGTTGACACTATGGAAGGTTGCGCCTGAATTCTTTTACCTTTGTCATAAATGCCTTAACGCGGCTTTCATCTACAAGATTTTCAAACTTTCCGTCTATTTTGAAAGTGGTCCCAACTACTGCCCCTGAAGCAATAGAAAGCTGCTTTTCAACATTTTCCAATCTCATGCCTGTATTCGCGAAAACCGGTGTGTCACCTGCAACTTTAGAAACTCTTTCAAGGAACTGTGAATTGGCTTCAGCCCCTGCCGTAAGACCGGAAACACAAAGTGCATCCGGTTTGCAGTTGAAAATTGTACCGCGGGCAATATCTTCAATGGATCTGTCCCCAATGTATTTAGCTGCTTCAGGGACAATGTTGAACAGCAATTTTACATTCTCTGCTCCAATGTAGTTTTTGTGGCGTATAACATCACCGCTGTTTGTATTCCATAGTCCAAAATCACTGGAATACAAGCCTGTAAATACTTCACGCACGAATTTCGCGCCTGTAGCTGCTGCAAGGTCAATGGAGGCTTCCGGATCCCACAGGACATTCACACCAAAAGGTACTGAAATTTCACTCATTAGCTCTCCGATTACTCTTGCCATTGAAGCTGTTGTCTCTGTACGCACTTTTGTCATGTAAGGCAAGCTGAATTCGTTAGAAAACATTACTGCATCTACTCCGCCGTTCTGAAGTGCATTCAAATCATGACGTGCCTTTTCTACTACATATTTTATGCCCTTAGCTTTATCATAACCCGGATCTCCCGGCATTGCTTGAAGATGGCACATAGCTATAATAGGTTTATTAGTTTTTAATACTTCTTTTAACCAACTCATTTTATTTCTCCTTATTCCCAATTATTTCTTAATTATCTTTCAAACTTAGTATCTGCCTTAATTTCATGTACTACGGCCACTACTAAATCGCTGGCCAGCTGCATGTCATTCAGGTCACACGACTCGACCGGCGAATGAGTATATCTGGCCGCCACCCCGATATCAATACCTACAACACCTGTACCCTCAAGCTGAACATATGCAAGGTCGGTAAGCCCGCCGATAGAAGCACAGCGCTGCAGATTAATTTTCTCACGCTCCGCTACCCTGCTAAAAAGCTTCACCATTGCCGGATGAGGAATAGTACCGTTAAGGGTTCCCCTCCCATGGAAGTTGTACATGCTCATTACCGGGCCGTTTCCCATCTTTACATCATTTTTACCCGCCATATCCGGTGTAGACCCATCAAAGCTCACATCCAGGGAAATGGCGACATCAGGCTTAATTGACCGTGCTGCCATCATGGCACCGCGCAGATTATACTCCTCCTGTACCGTTCCAACCAGATATACCGTTGCTTCAGGAGGGTTCTCCTTCAACCGGTATGTCATATCTACAATAATTGAACAAGCCACTCTGTTATCAAAGGATGTGCCATAGGCGCGCGCACCCTGAAGCCTTACAAAATTCGGCTTGTACACAACCGGTGCCCCAACCTCGATGCCCAAGGCAACAACCTGTTCACGGCTGGTCGCCCCTATATCAACAAAGAGATTCATGTACGAGTCAACCTTATACTTTTCTTCTGCCGGAGTGACATGATGGCTTTTTACACCGATCAGTCCGTCAATCATTGATCCGTCCTCAGCCTGTATCTGCACCGGAGTTGCAGGCAAAACCTTTTCCGGGATGCCTCCAAGCCGTTCAAGCCTTATGAATCCGTCGGGTTCAATCCTGCGAACCATAAATCCCAGCTGATCCATGTGCCCGAAAACCATTATCGTAGGTGCATTCGGGTCCTTTCCCGGGACTTTCGCAATACAGTTTCCAAAAGTATCGATAGTGGTTTCAAATCCTGCTTCATTAAATTTCTCTTTCATGTATGCTGCCATCTTTTGCTCCGCCCCTGCCAATGCAGGTATAAGCGCCATGTCCCGAAGTAAATTCTCAATTCTCATCGCAACAACCTCCATCCATTATTAATTCACAGCCATCAGAAACTGTGCATAATATCCTTGGTTCTGTCATAAATCATGGAATACTTGTCTTTGTATCCACGATATATATCTACTTTTTGGGGATCCGGAATTGTCCTGTATTTTTCTTTAATCCATCCCTTAACCTCTTGCCTGGATTTTATAAGTCCAGCGCCCAGTCCGGCAAATATTGCATCACCATATGCTGCACCGACGGTTACCTCAGGTATGAACTGTGCACAACCTGTTATATCACTTATGGTTTGCATCCAGACAGGATTCTTTGTTCCTCCGCCGACTGCTGTTATTCTATCAATATTAAGTCCCATACCGCGAATCATATCCAGGCATTGTGAAATGCCATACCCTACACCCTCAAGGGCTGCTTTGAATATATGTCCTCTTGTATGAGTCAGGTTCAAACCGAATATAACTCCCTTTGCCAGGGGGTCATTTATGGGGAGGCGTTCGCCGCTGAAATAAGGCAGTACTATAACTCCTTCCGATCCCGGCGCAATGCCGTCAGCCTCTGCAAACAGCGCGTCATAAGCATTGGCTCCCCCTGCTTTCTCACTTTCAAGAAGATCCTTGGCAAAATTATCTCTGATCCAGCGTGTAAGGGAACCGGTTGTCGCCATTCCGCCCACTACAGAGCATAACTCCGGAAATACATAAGTTGCACTCCACATCTTTGCGTTTTTGGGACGCTCAGTCGTTACCATTATCATATATACAGTGGAGCCGTACATAATCATAAAATCTCCAGGTTCAAGAACTCCTACACTTACGGCTTCAGCTGAAGCATCAGTACTCCCTCCGACCACAGGTGTCCCTTCAGCAAGTCCGGTTTCCTTAGCAGCTTCGGCAGTAACAAAGCCGACTATCTCGGTGGAGTCCACAATTCTCGGCAATCGCTCCTTTTCTGTAATAAAGGATGTCAAACCATCATCCCAGGTACATGTATGCATGTTGTACATTGGGCCTGCTCCACCGGCAGAATATTTATCCAGAACGTACTCCCCTGTGAGCCTTGCAACCAAAAAACCCTGGGTCATGGTAAAGTGAGCGGCTTTCTTATATATTTCAGGTTCGTTCTGCTTTATCCACAAAATTTTCGGCCCTGCAGCATCAACAGTTAACGGATTTACACAAACCTTTTCAATCCTTTCTTCTCCAATGCTACTGTTTAGTTCCTTGATCTGCGGTACGGACCTTGTATCAATACCATAAAGGATTGCATTACGCAAAGGGTTGCAGTTTTCATCCACAGGCACGAGGGCTGTTGCAATGGCACTGCAGCTGACAGCAGCTATATCCTGCGGATCTATTCCGGTATTTTTCAGAAGCTTATTGGTAATACTGCAAAAATCTGTCCACCAGTCCCCTATAGGATCATGCTCTGCCCAACCAGGCCTAGGAGTTTTCAGAATATGCGGAGATACCTGAATATCTAGTATTCTGCCATCTGCATCACATATAACACCCTTTGATTCATAAGTACCGACGTCTACTCCCAGAAGATACCTTTTCTTCATATAATGTGCACCTCACTTTCCTTGTAAATGCCAATCTCCAGCCATTTTTCCAAAGAAAATCCCATAAAAGACTCTTCACACCAATAATACCCTCGGCCGCTTATCCATCGTGTCACACAGTTACCTTTTATTTCTTTTCAGTAACCGTCAGTTCTTTTCGCGAAGGAGCTATTATGACTTCCACGCCGCCTGCTGCAAGTGCCTGGTTGGTTGGATCGTCAATCTTATCGATGATAATCTTGTCTATATCGAATACACCGCACACACGTGCGAACACCTTCTTGTGAAGCTTTGTACTGTCAGTAACCAGAATTATCTCTTCAGCAGCACGGATCATAGCCTGCTTCACACTCACCTCTCTCAAGGTCCTGTTTGTAATTCCAAGCTCCATATCCATGGCGTCACAGCCTAAGAACAACTTGTTTACATGTACCTTTGAAAAAAAGTTTACAGTCTCTTCGCCAAGCAATGTGTATACAGACTGCGCAAGTACCCCACCTGTCATGATGAGCTTATTCTTGGGGTTGCGCGCTATCTCCATACCAATCTTTAAATCATTAGTTATAACTGTTACGTTGTTGCTTTTTATATGCCTTGCAACCTCCAGCGTAGTAGATCCTGCATCAAGTATGATAACGTCATCATCGTATATAAGCTTTGCTGCATCATAGCCAATGTTGCGTTTTGCCTCAATATTTATTACAGATTTACTATAAGAAGGTATTTCTGTTGTAAAGTGATTCTGAATAGACAATACTCCGCCATGGGTCTTAATAACAAGTCCCGCTTGAGCCAATTCATTTATGTCATTTCTTATAGTCACCTTTGAAGCATTAAAAACTCTGCTAAGCTCGTCAATCTTCGCTTTCTTATGGTTGTTTATATACTCCAGAATCTTTTCCATGCGTTCAATTTGAAACAATTTAAATTCCACCCATCTTAATTATTCTTGTAACTTACTTTCCTTGCAGCCTTGTACATTTTTGCTGCTTTTATTTTCGAGAGCACGCTGGCTTGTTATATAATTTATAACCATTACCAACAACAGCAGCAACCCCCAAACCAAATCCTTAAAAAATGCACTGAACCGAAGCATGTTGAAGCCGCTTGTCAGGAATTGCAGCGATATAAGGGCAAGCAGCATACCTGTTATCTTCCCGTAGCCCCCGTTAGGATTTACCCCTCCAAGCAGTGCGCAAAGAATTGCATGCAGCACGTATGAATTACCGTAATCCGCTTTTGCAGAATTCATCCGGGAAAGAAATATTATTCCGACAAAGGAAGACATTACTCCGGAAAACAAATATGTTTTCAGTACTACCGATGAATTCTTTATTCCCGAAAACCATGATGCAACAGGATTTGAGCCGTAAAACCTCAGCTTAAAACCATAGGACGTATTGTTCAGGGTAAAAGCCGATATTATGGTTGCCGCGATAAACATCAGGAGTACAATAGGTATGCCTAACAAATACCCATTTCCTATCGTCAGGAAGGCCTGGGGAAAATTTGATATTGCCTGGCCTTTCGTAAGTACTATTCCAATACCCGTGAACAGGTTCATCGTGCCCAGTGTTACCAATATCGGCGGGATATTGAACCTTGCTATAAAAAAGCCGTTTATCAGTCCGCATACGCATCCAATCACCGTACTTATAATAATAACAATGAATATAGTAACCGCGAGCTGGGCTCCGGTTTGTTCCCTGGCATTCACAAGTATGAATGAGCAGACGATAGCAGCTAGATTAGCTATGCTGACTATAGAGAGGTCTATGCCCCCGGATATAATTACAAAGGTCGTCGCAATTGCTAAAAATCCCAGTTCAGGAAACTGAAACGCCATTGATATAAAGTTTGCCCGGGATAAGAACAAGTGTGGCCTAAGCGCGGACATGAGCAAAAAAATACATATGGTCACAAAGAAAAGCCTGTTTATATTCTTGTCCTTTATGATGCTTGGAGATTTTATTCTAACTGAAAAGCCCAAGGCTTTTTTATCCACGCGGAATCACCTCTTAAAATAAATTTGTCAATATACTAACATCATTCACCGGTAACAAACTATCCGCAAGCAATGCCTTTTATTTTTTTCTTCTGATTGTACGATTGAATGGATGTTCCAGCGATAATTATTAATCCCATTACTACCTGCTGCCAATATGAAGGTATTTTAAGCAATGTCAAGCTGTTGCTTATAATTGTTATCAGCACTATCCCCAGAAAAGCTCCAAAGGTTGTGCCTTTTCCCTCAGCCATATTTGCTCCGCCGAGAACAACTGCCGCAATTACCGTAAGCTCATTGCCTACAAGGTCGGAGGGCACAGACATCCGGAAAAGTGCTGTATGCATAAGCCCTGCAAAACCTGCAAGTCCACCGGCAATACCGTATACGAAACCCATAACCAGCCCTACGTTTATACCCACCCTTTTGGCTGCTACAACATCGCCGCCGACTGCATATATTTTGCGCCCAAGCATTGTATATTTCAGCATCATGCTGACAAGCAAGTATAAAGCAATGACAATCAGTACGCCAATATGCAAACCGCTCGTTGAACCGTCACTATTCTTTATTGTAAATAACTGCGCTTGTGAAAAGGCAATCATGCATTTAGGCACATTAACCAGGAATGCAGTGCCTACCAAGGCCAACAGTGCTCCTCGGAACAAGTTCTGTGTTCCTAATGTGACAATAAAAGACGGCAGTTTGAATACGGATATAAAATATGCATTGACCAGGCCAAGCAGGATTCCTATTACTGTAGATACCAAAAACATTGGTATGATTGTACCGGTCCATTGCATAGCAATAAACATCTTTGTAGTTACATACATTGAAAAAGCGGCAATAGCCATGAAAGAAATATCTATTCCACCGGATATTGTCACAAGCAATACACCGATGCCAAATATGCTAAGTACAAGACATGCTCTGAATATATTCAGCCAGTTGCCAACAGTCAAGAAACTAGGGTTTATAAGTCCGAATGCAATTGACACCCCGGCTATTAATAGCACTAGTAACAATTCATTTGATTTTAGAAGTCTTTTATACATTTGCATTCCCCCGCATTAGATTCATTACGAAGGTATGATCGGGTTTTACTGCATGCCGAACTAGAGTTATGCGGAAACATGCTCTGCTACAAGTTCCTGTTCAAGCTCCTCCATGGTTGTTTGCGTGCTTAAAACCTCTGATACCACCTTGCCTTGACTCATTACCAATATTCGATTACAAATCAACAATATCTCAGGAATGTCATCTGATATTACTATAATACCGATACCGGATTTAGCTAAATCCTTTACTACATTATGAATTTCACTTTTTGAGCCCACATCTACTCCGACAGTCGGACAATTTAATATTAGGATCTTGGGCTTTGCAGCAAGCCACTTGACAAGAACCACCTTCTGCTGGTTGCCTCCCGAGAGGGATTTTGCATGCTTGTCATAAGCCATTCCCCCTATTTTAATGCTATTTAAACCCTTCTCCATCTGCTCCTTTATCTTATTTTTGTCAAGGCTCTTGAATTTGCCTAAAAGCCTGTCGATGACGCAAAGTACGGAGTTATCACCGATAGTCTGCTCCAAATGAAGCCCCTCGGTAAGACGGTCTTCAGGTACATACCCGATATTATTTTTTATAGCATCCTGCACACTTTCAATTTTTGTGCACTCCCCATCAACAAAAATCTCGCCGCTGCCGGCAGGCATAAGTCCAAAAAGAGACTTGGCCAACTCAGCCCTGCCGCACCCGAGAAGACCGGTGATCCCTAAAATCTCCCCAGGCATCAGCTTAAAGGTCACATTGGAGAAATGATCATTTAAGCAAAGATTCTTGACCTCCATTAAAGGCTTGGAACTTGTCTCAGTAAAGACATAGGGTTCAGCTTCTATTTCCTTGCCGGTCATATAGTAAATGAGCTTCCCCTTGCTTATGTCTTTGGCATCTCCATCAAAAACGTTTCTCCCATTTCTCAGGATGGTGACTTTTTGTGAGACCGTCATAACCTCGTCCAGTTTATGACTTACAAAAAGCACAGCTATTCCTTTTTTGTGCAGTCCTTCAACTATATTATACAGGGCCATAACTTCCTTGTGGGTCAATGCGGTTGTAGGTTCATCCATAATAATCAGCTTTGCTTCTTGAAGTATAGCCCTAGAAATTGCAACAAGCTGTTTTTGTGCTACATTCAAATCGCCTACCAAAGCGCTTAAGTCCATTGAAATATTTAATTTGGCCAGCGTATTCTGAGCAATGTCCTTCATTTCTTTCCAATTAAGCACCTTCCTGTTCTGCGAAAGGAATGTGTTCATAGTAATATTCTCAGCTATGGTCATGTTTGGAAAGAGGGAAAAGTCCTGATATATAACCTGAATCCCTTCCTTGATTGATTCAATGGGGCTGATTTTTTTGTAATGCTTATTATTGATTAAAATATATCCGCTATCATATGTATAAAAACCGGATATAATCTTTATTAGTGTTGACTTGCCACAGCCATTTTCGCCTATCAGACAGCGAGACTCGCCGGCTTCTATAGAAAAGTCAACATTATCAAGAGCCTTAACACCATAAAAGGATTTTGTAATACCCTTAAGCTCAAGTAGTTTTTCGCCCATTTATACTTCCTACTTTCCTGACAGTTTGCAGATTTATGTTGTACAGTTTATTTGATATCTTAAATTAATTTGGATGGAATAAGTATTACCCTGATTCCATCCAAATTAAATTTTATGTATTCCGGCTATTGATTAGAAATTATAGTCTCCCATATTGTCCTTGGTAACATCGACCCAAGCTGCTCCAAATACAAGCTTCCCTTCGACAAGAACTTTATTGTATCCTGGTACGCCAAGGTCCATACCGTCAGTTACCGGCTTATTTTCTTTAGCCAAAGTGATTATTCTTGCCATCGCCTGTGCAGCGAGACCTGGATCCCAGAACGTAATCTTGGAAATCGAACCGCTCTCAAGGTACTGTTTAGACATTGATACAAGCGATGTGCCGACACACTTGATTTTACCGGCATTTCCCGTCTCTTCAAGTGCAAGTGCTATTCCAGGAGGGTTAACAGCATCCATGCCTATTATGCCTTTCAGATTCGGATATGCAGTAATAAGCTCCTTTGCCTTTGTGTAGGCCCCCTGCTGGCCGGCTGCGCCAGACTCAACATAAGAAGTTACGAGCTTCATATCCGGATACTTTTCTTTCTGTCTTGCTACCGCACCATCAGCCCATTCAAGGTGTGTCTGCATTGTAAGGCCGCCAACCATAATGGCATATTCACCCTTGCCGCCTACGAGCTCAGCCAGGGAATCCATCAGATGAGCACCATAATCGGCGTTTTTGAATGCTTCAAGGTCGTAGTTTACATTTTCGAGGTTAGAGGCTTCATGGCTTACAACGATTATTCCCTGATCCATTGCCTTTTTAAGAACGGGCTCCAGGGATTTGGGGTCTACAGGTATAACAGAAATTCCATTGACATTCTGAGCTATAACGTCCTCAAGAACACGAACCTGCTGGGATGCATCGGGCTGTGTCGCACCGGTCTGGAAAATCTCAACCCCCGGATTGTCAGCAACAAACTTTTTGTTGCCTTCATTGAATCTGTCCCACCATGCAATTCCTATCATCTTTGGCACGTTTGCAATTGTGATCTTTCCCTCATTGGCTTGAGGCTGTGCAGCTGTATTTTCCGTAGTAGCTGGAGTAGATGCTGGGGCGGGGCTGCTGCATCCGCTGAACACCAACGCAAAGATCAGTAATAAAACCAGGGTAAACGAAATTTTGCTCTTCATACTTTTCCCTCCTCCAATACCAATTTTAATATTATTATACAAAGTCAACCATCTATTTGTCAATATCATTTTTGTAATTTGCTTTCTTTTTGTTTCTTTTGTTTTCTTTTCAATAATGTTTCATGCATTTCTCGAATCGAGTTACTCCTTGGTTTTTCTGCGTTCATGTTGGCTTTATATGCGCAACATTATATAATTGTATTATGATATCTTATACTTTCTTTTACTTACTATTACATTCCAATCATTGGCTGGAATTTGTTGATTTATAGATAATTCAATAGTTATCAGGCCACATTTAGTGTGGTGCATAACCCATGATATAGCCAGTGTATACTTTTACAGCATTATGAATTGGAGAGGCATAAATTAATTAAGAAAAATAAAAAGCATAAGTTTGTGCCAACACAACAAACTTATGCTCTTTATTAAGTATCTCCTAATGCTTAACCACTCCTCCGTAGTTCTCCGTATATGTTTTCCCATCTCTGACTGCAATGTAACACCCTGCAGCAGCTTCAGATTCCCAATTTGCCGGTCCATAAAGGGTACCAGGTCATTATGGCTGTGCACATCAATAAATCCGGGAGATACTGCCAGTCCTTCCGCATCAATAACCTCTCCGGCTTTATAGCTTAAGTTCTTTCCAATATCAACAATTCTTCCTTCGCTGATTGCGATATCCGCTTCATAAGCATTACTGCCTGTCCCATCAACTATCAAGCCGTTTCTTATCAGAATGTCCACAGTTCAATCACTCCTCAACAAAAGGTCCCCTCAGAATATTAGCCTGAAAGAACAAAAGCAATCTAATTAAGTTATACCATTTATAGAAGAAAACGACAATGAACATTAAGATGTTTTGTATGCCACCCTACTATGGCTTAACTATTATTCCATCCTTCTCACATATAAATAGTGCCAGACACTTCTGCCAGACGGTTATTGCATGAGTTATTTCAATAACCGTTCAAACGTCATGTCTGGCATAATAAGCTGAGCCTCTGTTCATTCTTGTATGACAAGAAGATAATTGATAAAAGTGAAAATCACCAAGCTTAATAGATTATACGCACTGAATTTAACAATATATTTTCTGCTGATGATAAGAGTTAACGGTACAAGAGTAATCAGTGATATATCATTTGTAATGACCATTGATGCAAAAAAGCTTAAAAGTATCATAACAAGTGATACTCTGCGGCTGTTTGTGCATCTGTTTAATATACCGACTGCAAATTTATCCAACAATCGAAGCTCCTCAAAGGCTTTTACCACTACCATGAGGTTGAATAGACATGCTAAAACCTCAAAGTTTATGTAGTCTATTCTTGGAGATGAAAAAATGCAGCTTATTAAAGCCAGCATAAAAGCCAAAGAAAATACAGGATCATTCTTAAAAATTGTCAGGGCAAACTGAAAGCTCTCTCTATTTAACTTAAGTATTTGTGTAGTCATTTTTTATCCTTACTGCGTATTCAGTATTAATTATTGTATATGAAAAGTTTGCAATTGGTTTGTACTTACAATCCATTGCTAATATTACTACAAATTTCATAAAAACAAAAGACTAAACGACAATAAAAGCACTGTATCCATAAATGAAAACAGTACTTTCTATGTAAATTCATATTATTTTTGCTCTGTAAACTTCTCAATCTTTTGCCGGACGAGCAGGTTCTGCAAACTGTCCCGTGACTGCCCCAACAACTTTGTACTCTCCTGCTGCTGATCATATATATAGGCTTTAAGCTCAGCTTTTAGTTCCTCATCTCCCGTCTGAGCATAAACTTTTAACGCAGGGTCAATACCTGCCGGTCCTGATTGATATAATATCTGCACATCAAAGCTTTCGAGTGTTCCCGAAAGAAAACGGTCCGCATTGTAGCGGGCAACAAAACCGTCAGGATTAAGCAAACAAAGTGCACAAATCATCAAAGTGCCCGCAAAAACCGAAAGCCGTACAATTGAGAACTTCCGTTTTTGTAATACAATTACACCACCGAAAATAACAGCAAGAAAAACCAAGAACAAGCACGGCAGCAGCCGACGGATGGAAAGCCCGTATGCTCCGATATACAGCGCCATTTTGCTGAATGCGGTAGCGATAAGTAACAAAGTCAGCAGAGAAAGCAGTATATTGAGTATTTTTAATACATAGTTCTCTCGTTGAGACTTCTTGCAGAAAAGATTTGCCAATGCCAGTAAAGACAGATTAATCGCAGCGATTTGGCACAGCTCAAAAAATCCACTGCGAGCGTATTCGGAATAAATCTGCCACCCCTCCGGTCTCTGTCCGACGAATGCGGAGAAAAAGTAGGGCAGCTGGCTGCCTATGAATACCAAATAAAGACCGCATATTGACCCTAGCACGGTGTAAACAGTAGCCGACGCTAGTATCTGTACGGATTCAATTGTATATTGAATGCCTTCCTTTTTAAACGTACTGCAGCCCCTGTTGTGGGCACAGCCGGCCACAAGCCCGAACAGATAAGCTGCGATCGGTATCGCAAGGATACCGTTAAATATAATATCTGTAAACTGATTTTGCACCCATCGGTAGTATTCATAGATTTGGTTTGCGATTTTGGAGAAACCTCCACTGTCTGCCCGCATAAGCAATGGTAAAACCAAGCCTGCAACCAATAACGCCAGCAGTACGCCTAGCGCAATGGATAAAATTTGCCTTCCCATGCTTCTTTTTATATATCGGGGTGAAGAAAGGCTTTTATACTGGCAGCCAAAGTTTTTAAACGGAATGACAAACAAGCCATTAATGCCGTCCATTAAAAGCCAGTTGCTGGTATTGCTTAATATTAGATGCCCTGAGGCATAGAGTACATAGTAAATGGCTGCACAGAACAAAAACAAACTGCGCCATGGCTCTAAACCCTTGTTTGAATAAAGAGAATAGCTGATTCCAATCAGTACAACCGCTGCTAACCAAAAGAATCCTGAGCGAGGAATGCTTACCCCTTTTTTCACAAAATACATAGTAACAGCAAAGCAATAGCTAATTGTAAACGCTGTAACCCCCCAACCCTGCCATGAAAACAGTACCCACCGCGCGAAGAAAAATCCCAATACAAAGGCTAAGATCGCAAAAATACTATCCTTCCGGTCCGCTGCAAAAGGCTCTTTAGGTATATATCCCAGGGATACTCCCTCTCCTGCTGCCTGCGGTACTTCTTCAGTAATAAATGCTCCGTTATCACTTGATAAACGCCCTTTCATATACCACACCTCCTTGTTTTTAGTCTTGCTCCTTGAATTCCAGAATGTCACCGGGCTGGCAATTAAGCACCTTACATATTGCATCCAATGTGGAAAAACGTATTGCTTTAGCCTTGCCGGTTTTAAGTATAGAGAGATTCGCCTGGCTGATACCAATTTTTTCAGCCAGTTCTCCGGACGACATCTTCCGCTTTGCCATCATTACATCCAAATTCACTATTATAGGCATATCGTTCCTGCCCCCTTTATATCGTGAGTTCCGATTCGTTTTTTAGTTCCACCGCTTGTGCAATAATATTTTTTACAACCCGCACAATCAGCCCCATGAATGCAGCGGCTACAGCCACAAAGATCCACGGGAAATAATAAGGTATTGAAGCGAAGCAGATAATAGCTCCTGCAAAACAACTCCACGAGATCCGTCGTAAATACTCCACATTGGTCGTAATGAACACCTGCTCAATCTCAATGTGGTGGAGCAGACGATAAAGGCAGAAAAGCAGTACCGCTGCCGGGACACTGCCGGAATATATGGTTGATAGAAAGAAGGCTTCCTTCCCGGCTAAATCAGCCCGTGAAAAATCCATAAGCCACCTCACAAGCCATGGTGCTGATAAAGCAGTGCCGATTAACATAACCGCAAAAATCAATACGCAAAATTTACTCAGACTGATTGATTTCTTGCCATTCCACATAAAATCATCCTCCAAAACATTGTGAGAAATTCCCTTTCATTGGTTGTAGTATAGCATACGATTTATTGATATGCAATATTAATATATTGTTTATCGATAAATTTTTTATGTTTTTTGTAAGTAAATCAAAGGAATCAAAAGGAAAATCAAAGGGATAAACCCTTTTCCCCCTGGCTGCCAAGCACAGTTAAAGTACCTAAACAAAACAAAAACAGACTAAGAATTATAATCCTAGTCTGTTGATTTGTGTATTTGGTGGAGGCGAGGGGACGCCTGTATCCACTGTCAGATTCCCATACATACCCCCTCGTATTGCCGCCGCCTTACGCTGCGGTTTCACCGATAAATTTTTCCGTCACTTGCAGTTCATACTCATAGTAACAAACATTCCTATTACTTGCTTATAACTTAAATCTGCTTATAACAGAATTAAGCTCTTCTGCCATTTTAGCCAGCTCTTGTGAGGATGTTGCAGTCTCCTGAATAGCAGCCGCCTGCTCCTCAGAAGATGCTGATATTTCTTCTGCGGATGCCGCTGCTTCCTCAGTTATTGCAGCCGCACTGCCAATTGATTTTGCAATGTCATCACTGCTGATTGCAACTGATTGTATTGATTCATTTACATATTCAACTTGTGAAACAATATTCTCTATTTCACCGGCTATTGTTCTGAACGAATCTCCGGCTTCACTTACTATTACAACACCTTCATCAACCTCTTTGGTACTGGCTGTCATGTTTTTTACTGCTCTTTCAGTTTCTTTCTGAACCTTTGCGATAAGCTCAGTAATTTGCTGTGCGGAAGTACTGCTTTGCTCTGCAAGCTTCCTGACCTCATCGGCAACCACTGCAAAACCTTTTCCGGATTCGCCTGCTCGTGCCGCTTCTATTGCTGCATTTAATGCCAATAGGTTTGTCTGCTCAGATATACCCTTTATAACGTCTACTATCTCATTAATTTTCTTTGATTCTTCTCCAAGCAAATTGATAACCTCAGACGTTTCTAATGAAGTTTTTTGTATGGCTTTTATTTTTCTTACCGCATTTTCCGATACTATAAGACCATTATTTGAAATATTCAAAACTTTTTTACTGCCTTCGGCTGCTCTGGCGGCATTTATCGACATGTTCTCAATATCATCGCTCGTACGGTTTATATTATTACTGATATTCTGCATTTCCTGTGCCTGTACGGCAGTACCCTCAGCAAGCTGATTAATGGTAGTTGAAATATCTATGCTTATTGAAGATGCTCCCGCCGAAGCAGTTGCCAGCTGTTGGCTTGAAGCTGTCAAACTTTGTGAGGTCATGTTTATTTTTATAACCAACTCTTTTAAGCCGGCTACCATTTGATTTAAGCTCATAAACATTTGCGCAATTTCCCCTGTACCTTGTTCCTTTTTTATGGGGACTGTCAGATTGCCTTTCGCAATTTCGTTGGTGATAGACGCTGATGCAATAATTGGTTTGCTAATTGAAGAACTCAGGAATAAACCTAGCAGCACAGCCAGCAGAAATCCAAGTGAAACCGTTAGTATGAGCTGTTTTGATATATTATCATGTATTATACCCGCGCCCGCTCTTGCTTCATTAGTATATCCTACATTCAACTGAACAAGTTTTTCAAGCTGTGCTTTAGAATTAGCATAGTATTTGTCATTTGAACTCAGTTTTTTGATAACCAACATATCTTTTGCTTCTTCTGACTTGGAGGTGTTGTACTCGTTAGCAAGATCAATAAAATTATTGACGTTCTTTTTCCACACATTCCAGAACGCTATGAAA
>CAZUGK010000003.1:16497-29612 GCA_964619815.1 uncultured Clostridiaceae bacterium
GCATTTCTCCTTCCTCAGTTGTTGCCGGAAGCGAGGTATATAATGCCCATTCACTTTCCGCTTTCTTAAACGTATCTTCAATGCTCTTTAATTGTGAATTATAATCCATTCCGTTAATTGCATTCAGTAAAATTACATTAACTGAATCATCAATCGAAGTTTGTGCTTCTGATATAATGAGTAGTGCTTGTACACTAGGAAGCCTTCTTTCTGCAAATTCATCCTGAACCTTATACATTTTATTTGTCGCATCATATCCTATAAGCCCTACAATTGCTACAATCAATGCTACAAGTAAAAAACCGGAAATTAACTTTGAACGGATTTTCAAATTTTTCATCAGTTTCATGTAAAAACCTCCCGCGTTGTTTTTTTAGTGCTTCCAAGTATCCAATTCCTTCATAGCATCCAAAGATGCTTATTTTATTCAATGGCCCGCATACTCTGGAATTACATGCATTTTAAACTACTACCCGGTGGTTTTTGCATAATATATCAGAATTTGCATTTTTGTGCCACATTTTATTATATATTAGTATAGAATTCCAATTCAGTCAAGCACTGTAATCATTTTTCTATTTTTACTTATATTATCTCATAGCCTGATTTCAAGTTGTTCATTCCTATTATATAGAAAAAGGTGAGCCTGGCTATTCCATTAACTTATTTGCCATATTGATAATCAGCTTCCCTGCATATTCTCCTTCGATATCACCGCCGATTACAGCATTCTTCAGCCAGTATTCCGGTGAGCTGATAATGCCTTTTTCCTTCAGTATCTCCACAGCCTCTTCCAAGGTTACGGCTGTAACCCACCATTTCGGTCTCTTTCCTGAACTCAGCTCTGCGGCAGTCAGTCCATCCGTAAGCTCAAAATGCGGCTTGTCACTAATCGATTTCCAATCGCCTCCCCAAGCAAGCCCAAGCTTCTTGCCCTCAGCTCCGATAATTTTCCACCTTACGGCATCCTCCCAAAGTATGGTTTTACCGTCGGATGTAACCGGAGCGACATCATAAGCCAATCCAAAGCCATGAGGTCCCAGAAGCTTCGAGTTAGTAATAATTTTCCCCGGTACGCTCCGGCCTTGCTTGTAAAGATATGTTTGATAATCCTGATCTCTGAGTGTAGATGTGATAATGATTATTATTCCATGATTTCTGCATGCTTCCATATGCTTTCTACAAAGTATTTGCAGTCTGGGGTGCAGATCCTCTATTTTCCTGCTATTTATCATCATACTCACCTCCTCTCATTTTGACAGGTGCTCTGCCGTACTATGGAGCAGTATTTTCATCATCATAGTCCAGAAGGTTGTTACCGTCCGACAACTGCATTTTCATATACTGAACAGCTTCCTCTATAAGATTGTCCAATTCCTTCTTTGTTATAAGAAAACGTATTAGTGTCGGTAATACACTGTAAGCCCTATCAACTACCATAGCATACTTCAGGTCACCGGTGCCGGAGCCCAAAGCCTTCTCTGCCTGAATGACCAAACTAAGAATGATTTTTTTGACGGTGTCGCGTTTACCTATGCTATATAGATAAACAAGTGAAAAAAGCACCGTCGTTATAATAAGTATATTAAGCGAGTTGTGTTTTAAGAAATCGTACATGCTATTTCCTCCTTATTTTTTGAAAAAATAAGTGACCAAAGCTGTTACCAGCACGGCCACTATTGTTTTAACCATTTCATTCCAGCGTTTCGCGGGCTTTCGCTCGATTATATCGAGCTTTTCCGCAAGCTACTTGATGCTTTCCTTAATCTCATTCCTCCTGCCCCATCTGCCTTTTTCCAGGTTGTTGATTTGAATGCAGTCCTTGCAGCGGTCAATCCATTATGTATCATCCACTATTTTGGAAAAAATGGCACACTGTTTGAGTGTGCTGATGTGTCGCATAATAGTCCTACTCTTCAATTTCAACTTTCACTGGTTCGTCTGCTGGTTCATCTGTAAAAATCAAAAAATCCCCTTCTGTAATATTCTGTATCTCCTTTAGTCTCCAAGTTGGATTTTTAAGCAATTTGGCCTCAATAGTTGTATCCTCATTTTCCCTAATATAATCAAGTTTATAATCCACCGTTCCACCCCCCTACAGTAATATTACCGCTGGTACCGAAGCTGCGTCTGAAATAGAAATTTTAAGGTAATCATTTTGCCAGTAATATTGACCACTAAATTGTCTACAATATAATTGTATTTTATCTCCTGGATTAACGGAAAAATCTTCAGTGTATATTATTGATGTATCACTATTAGTGCTCCGCTCTATTCCGACTGCTACTCCGTTTTTATATATCCTGCCATAAGCTGCAGCACCATTTATGCGGTATAAATTAAAACTGACACGTACAGTACCACCCCAGTTAACTTGTATCTCTTTTTGTTTCTGATATGTAGTATTCAAGTCCTGTGATCGAAATGCATCGTTAACTAATAATAAGTCACCTGCTAAAACTTGCAAGGCTGATACCTTACCGTCCCCTACAACACCTCCATAATAGCCTTGTGGTATTACTTGTTCTGCTGCACCGGGTGTAATCACTGTTGCACTCCCGACTTTGTTTGGCATTGTGCCAGTAATATCGCCTGCATCCGTACTCGCTGTTTTACCAGAGAGAAGGTCGGATGCAACTGCGTTTCCGCTACCTCCTTCACCCTGTAATATAAAATTTGTCCCGTCATACCTCAAAGTATATATACCATTAAGCCGTAATTTGCCAGATGTCATTGCATTACCCTTGCTATCAAGTATTGACTTTGCACCAAGTCCATTGACATTAAGAGTAGATGCTCCTGTATTTGCAACGTTTATTTGTACGCATACCGCGACACCTGCTGCGTATGCAGCTAGAGCAGGGTTTAATGTAAGTGCATACATATTTGCTGATCCCGTTGTCGTGCCGTACCCTGGCTGTCTGACATAATCGGCTAAATGATTTGTCAGGTTCGTTTGTACAGCGTCCACAGTGTCCTTCCTGGCTATATCATCAGCCGCCGAAGGAGCTGCAACCTTGGCCCTGCCGTTTGCATCCCTCGCTATTATTTTGCTTGCTGTTGCCGCCGATGTAGCACCATGTGCCGTATTATCTGCCGAATGCGACGTGACTGTCTGGTTTAATGCAGCAATTGCATCAGCATTGCCTTTGACGGTCTGCGTTGTTCTCCCTGCCCCCGCCAGGTTATCCACCTTGGCTTGTGCACCTGCCGGGGTTTCTTTGGCAGCTACTTCGGCATCTATTTTATCCCAGTTATCATTCAACATGGTTTGTATATTGAAATAATCATTACCTTCCGTTTCCGGATCCTTCTTAAGTAAATTCAAATTAGTTGTATAATTTGGCATTGCTTTATACACCTCCTATATTACCGGTTTAAACGGTGAAAAATCCGTTAAATGCTTATCTTGTAATTGGCTGATCGTAAGCTGTTGTACCTGGTTTAACATAAGATACAAATACTCAAACTCAAAGGGCAGGTGCGCCGGTCGAAGCTCTTCAATGGTATTCGTCAGATCTCCCATATTGGGTGGTGCTCCCAGAACATTTGCAAATCTAATGTGTATAGCGCCATCCGGGAAAGTTACCTCAACACCTCCGTTTGTATATGCATCTGCTACCACCTTGATTAGTACAGCATCTGCTTTTCCGTTCCCTCTCAGCTTACTTTTAACTACAGAGCGCCGGTCAGCCAAAGGCTTATTGATATCAGTTGGCAGTCCCAGTTCCTTCTCATATATCACCAATCCCCAGGTTGCCTTGTCAATATCCAGCTGAGCCTGGATATCTCCAACTGCTACAAGAATACTGTCAAATTCATCGCCCTCGGCACTCATTATCTGCTCAAACACTTTGGATTTTCTCCAATGGGGCGGCAGGTAGCTCTGCATTTCCTCCTTACGCAATTGTCACCACCCCCAGTACCGGCACCTCATTGTTTATAAGGGATATGTTGGCTGTACCGCCGTTAATCCTTAAATCAGTGTAATCACGGATTCCGGTAGCATCCAGGAGCCTATACCCAATCTGGGCGTAGCTTACCTCTGTTATATCCTCGCGGAAGGTAATAGATCTAAAGTATTCCCGGAGCTTTGCTTCAACATTGGCTATTATTTGCACTTCTGTGTAGGCCGGATCTTTATCCAGGGCTGTAAAAGCTACATTTACCGTCTTTCCATCTGCACTCACTACCGTACAATAAGCTCCTACAGGGGCAGCTCCTTTACCTTCTCCTGCAGCTCCGGGATCAATATAGTTTTGTACGTTTGAGACCACTTCGGCATTCGCAGGTTCTTTGTTGGCATCAATCAAGACAACTTTTACCGTATTGCTTCCATTCCAGAGGGGTACTACCTTGGCATCACCCACTCCCGTCACTTCCTTGGCCCACATCTTATACTGCGACTTGTTTCCACTGGTCGGAGGTGTCTTGATCCTTTCATAGTATCTCTGCAGCAGGTCTTCATCCGATTCGGTATCATAGCCTCCCTCCGTTGGCTCCGGATTGGTAACGGATGTTATTCCCGGGATAGAAACAGGCATGTATTTTATGGTATTTGCCGGTACATTTCCCTCTGCTCCTGCAGCTACAGCCTGAATACGGACCATACCGCTTCCGCTTATAGCTGCACTTTCCATTGCTCTAAACTGAATGCCAGACTCTGTTTGGAACAGTCCCCCTTCGTTAACGCTTCCTGTCCCCTTTGCTTCAATCTGCCCGCTTGCGTAGGTTGCGGACTTCCGGGTCATTCCGGTCCGCTGGTATATTCTTTGTGCTAATTCGTCTCCGCTAAGTGTCTCAATATCCATTTTTTCAATGGTGCTGTCAAGGGCTATATACACCTGCTCCAGCTCCAATATGGAAGGCTCAATGCAGTCGTATATCACCCCGCCTTCCCTTTTGTCATAGTTGCTGCTGACCCGGCCTAGCACTCTTTTTCTTATTTCTTCAGCTTTTTGATTCTCAAACAAATGCCTCACCTCCAAAGGATAAACCATTTTCTAAGTTAATGGTAAATGTGACCTTAAGGCTGCTTTTCAACCTTTCAAAACTGAAATTCGTCACCGACTTGATATGATCGTGAAGCTCCAAGGCTTCCCTGATAGCACGCTCCACTTCAGTGATAAAAAGCTTATAGGGCAGCTGCTTCTCTATGAGGCTTTCAAGTTCAATGCCATGGTTCTGATAAATCAGGTACTTGTACTTTTCCGTCTGAAGCGTTGAATGTACCCATTGTTTTATCACATCTATTCCATCTATTTTTACGAACTTTCCATCACGCAGCACGAATTCTCCGGCATCGAAATCAAAAAGAAACGACTTCCTAATCTCCTGTGTTTCATTGGTTTCTGATGGATTATAAGTTAACTCCGGAAGCATCATACCACCACCCTGTCCATCACAAAATACTTTTGCCCATCTGCTGAGGGAAGCAGGGCAACCCGTTCATAGAGCTTCAGTCCTTCATGATGTATGGTTATAGCCTGATTTTGAAAGCCGGTCTGAGCAGCTGAACCATCAATATTATCAGGCAGCAAGCCTGTTATGGCTACATTAACCGTACCACTTGCCTTTATCTCTTCATCGTATTTCGTAAGCCATTTGGGAATAATCAAATCATCGATACCCAGGCTGAAATTTATCCCCTCAGGTGCTATTACAAGCGGTTCAGCACTCTTCACTGTACCTACAACAAAGGAAATTGGCGGCTTGTTATCCCGTTCTTTGAACAAAATTGCCAGCTCTGTTATCCCATCTGCCATTTACGGCACCTCCTTAAGTGTTAATGTCATAGTATGGGTCGCACCTTCATAGTTATGGGTGTCTGACGTAATTTCAAAGAGGCTTGACAAACCGGTCTTTTTTTCCTCTACCTTGACATAGGTGCCGGTTATACATTCATTGAAGCCGATACATTCGATGTCCATTTCTTTAAAAACCCTGCCAAGCTCTTTTAGCATATCCTTTGCTGTAGTTATGCCCTGACCCGGCTCCGCCTCAATAACATCTTGCAAAAGACCGTATTTCTTGATGAGCGTATCGTCTTTTATAACCGTAACTTTGCTACCTTCAATGACTCTAACGGCGTTTTTCATTTCTTCGATACTTTCTTTCACCGTCGCTTTTATAATCAGGTTTCCGTCCAGCACCCACTGCAAAACCTGTTTTCCTTTTTTCTCCCGGTATAGCTTCCCTTCCTTGAAAAAAAGGTTATATCCGGAATCCAACTCCTTTATGATTTCTGCAAGCCCCTTTTCCCGCATAAGAAGCTTTTTGATTGATTTAGTACCTTCTATGTTACCTGCCGGTATGTTGAAGCGGCTGCACAGCGTCTCTATGACCTTTTTATCTGTTGTTTTTTCAAATTTATAGTCATCCTTGCTTTTATCCAGGTAAATGAGAGGATCAAAGGCATAAGGCGTTATGGTATCCTCCGTAGTCCTGAAGGTTGTAAACACAATGCCTCGAAAAAGCTCCTTGCCCTCATCCTGCAGAACCAGCCAGTCGCCGGGAGCTATGCTGAGACTATTGACTGTTGTGATGTCAAGTCTCCTGGACAACTGGTCACTTGAACCTTGCCAGGTAACCTGGTTCGCTATCTCGGTAATATCTGTTTTTATACCGTCTCTTATATGCCAAACCGCAAGCTTGCTCATATCTTCAACCTCTATCCCACCAGTATCAAGTCGGATTTCAGCTTGTTCCTGGTCATGATTTCCTTATATTTGCTGCCATCCCCGTATACCTTCTTGGCTATCTTCCAGAGACAGTCCCCTGCTTTGACTATATAGATACCATTTGGTGCAATTTGATCCTTTCTGCTTTGCTTTTCATCCTTGGAAGCTGCTACTACTTTTTCCCCGACAGGTGTCGGCTTCAAAACATAGGATCTGTATTCCCTGAGCTGCAGCTCATATTTGACATCTCTGGAGCCCCCCTCTTCTCCATAGGTCAGATTCTCGATCACCACCGGAATATTGACCGGGGTATCGGTTATGATCAGCCTTATGGCTTTCTCGAGTTCCTTCCAGCGCTTCAGAATGCTGATGTACTCATAAGGGGTTTTGGCATCAGGGATATCAGCCATTTCTGTATCCTTCAGAAAATGGAGATACCGTCCTATCTCTGCAGGAAAATGGGATTCCAGGGTAATTTCAACGGGCTTCCCCTTACCGATCATAGTAATCTCCCCGAGTCCGATGGTTTCTACTGTGCTAATGCTGCTTCCGTCACTAACGTGGAAAACAGGGGGATTGACGGGTAGTTGTATGCTTTCCTTTCCATCGCTGCAGTACAATAAAAACTTCACGCTTGCGCACCCCCAAACCTTACTTTCCCAGACGATCCTGAACTCGCATTAGCAAGTGCCAACCTAAGCTTTGGCATCATTTCATTCATGATTTCATTGGTTGATCTATTGACTCCGTTGATGTTTATGGTAAAAGCCTGATTGTGAACATTGGGGCTATTTACTTCGGTATTATTACCGTGCGATATTGCTTGTTTTTTTGATTGAGTAGCCACAGGTTGTCTGACAGGAAGCCTTTTATGTTGTGTATCAATGTCCTTAAATTGTTCTACTTTCTGGTTAACATCCATTTTCCTATATTCACGTGCTTTCTTAATATTTTCTATTTCTTTTCTTTCCTTCTCCAGTTTGTTATTAAGCAACACTCGTCCAGACTCCTGTCTGCGGTTTTCTCTATATGCATTTTCAGCCGTCCGAAGCCCATCCAATGTATTCATATGAGTTTCAACGCCCCCGGCAAATTGTGACTTAAGCTTTTGTTGTACAATGCCTTCAAAACCAATATTACCTAACTCTTCATATGATACTTGAGCTCCAAAGCTCTTTAACCCTTCCATATCTCCATTTTTAGCCGTAGCCATAGCCTCCATTGCCTCTACAAGTGTGCTACCCGGATTCGATGCAGCCATATCCTCTGCTACTCTGACAAGTTCAATTGCCTTGTTAATATCTCCACCTGCAATCTTGACAGCTGTATCTCCTACGCTGAGAACTTCAATTAGTTTAAACCCAGCCTCCTCAGAATTAGTTCGCAAGAGTTTCATATATTCATTCCGCTGTTTTTTTACTTCATCAATACCCTTGCTGGGATCGCTTTTTGTAATAGCTCGTTCCATATAGAGATCCTGTTGCTCTGCCACTGCACCGGTCATTTCCAATTCATTCAAATCTTTCATGATATACTTTATCTCTTCACTTGCTGCCATTCCAATTAATGAAGACCCTATTTTACCCACTAACCGTATGCCGTCCTCAGCTGCTTTATCAAATAACTCATATGCAGCCTTACTTACAACGTTATTGACTACATCTCCAACCAATTTACTCTCCGGCGATTCTCCACTAGGTGTCTTAATATCATATTTGTTTCCACCTTTTTCGGAAGACTTATATACTACTGTATTCTTTTCCACTGTAAGTTTTTCAATTGTATGCGTTTCTACCAAATGCCTCTCTTTTTTTTGCCCTTCTACAGTGCTCTTTACAATTATTGGCACACTCGCTGAGGTTTCCTTCTCTTCAATTCCCTGTAGCATCCTCGCCAACTGCTTTCTCAGCAATCCAATTTCTTTTCCTATCTCCTGTATATGTCTCAGCAATTCTATAGATTGCAGCTTTATGCTCCATTTCTTTCCGAAGGCGTCTTTCAGTACCTCTTTAGTTTCCTGAATCTCTTTTTTGATTCGCAGCTGCTCCTTCTGAATTGCCTTCAACCCGGCTGACATATTGTCCCTCATACTAACTACTGTTTTCAATTCACTCATTGCCGACATTTCATCACCTCCTACATTGGAGTACTACCGGGCAGCTTCATCAACCGCCCGGCTCTCCTCTTCCAAAGCTTTACTCATGCTTGCATAGTAGAAAAGCTTTGCTGTATAGCTTCGGCTTAATATTTGTTCCGGCGTTATTCCCTTTTGAAGATAGTAATGGAGCATATACAATTCTCCATTACTGTCGATTAGTTTTTTATGTCATCTACAACCTTTACACTGTCTATATAGCCGGCCAACACAAGACATTCCTTGGATATGGCAGAGATTTCTCCAGGCTCGAATATCTTGGCGACGATTTCCATTGGAGAGACAATTCCATAGGCTTCCTGGAGCGCCTTATCCTTAAGCGGCGGGTTAATAACACAATTGTAAACAATATATTCATCCGCTTCTTCAGAGTTATCCATATCCAAAGCCTCAAGGCATACCGCCCTGTCCGGCTTTTCAATGGTGATGGTTCCACCCAGGGATTTCACATACAACTCCCGGGATTCCTTCTTTGCTGTTTTTGACTTGGCCGCTCTTGCCAGCAGTTCTTCCAAAGTCACTTTTTTAGGAGTTTCTGCCGTTTCTCTCGTGCTAAGCTTTTTCATTGATTAACCCTCCTGTATTGCAATCAGATCCGGGAAGGTCACATCAGAAGGTGTAAATCCGAAGGGGTACTCCCTTTCAAGCTTCTGCCCCTGTTCAAACTGCATGATTGTTGCTTCATTGAACCAAACGTTGTTGATAACAACCCTCTCAGTACCATATGCATCCGGGTCAGCCAGCTTGCCAATCAGCTGACTCCTCGGGTCTTTGCCTTGTGTCCATGCCTTCACAAGCTTTTCCAGTCCTCTGCTGTAGACCTTCTTCACCTTCATGGTGCCTTCACCCTTGAGCCCTGTAATCTTGCTCTCAATATCCAGCTCTCCGGCCATCTGCACATCTTCCCTGTTGGCTACGACCTTTGCTTCAAAGCTTTCTATTTCATAGACCAGCTCGCCGTCCCACCAGATTTGTCCCCATCTACCGTTTATTTGTCTATTTCCAGGTACTTTTCTTGCCATTTATATTCCTCCTCCACTCTACATTTCTACTGTGAACTTCAAATCTTCCATTGCATCCAGGAATTTGACCGCAGCCGCTGCAAACACCAGGCTTCCGGTATTGGCTTCCTTGATCTGCTGTTCATTCATTACCGTTACGTCGATTCCCTTACCCTCCAGATATGTTCTCTGAGCTTCAACATCAATTGAAGCCAAATTGTCATAGCTTGAGTCCAGTACATCCATCCTGGCCAGTTCTTTGAAATAGGCATTGACCGCTGCCAGGAAAAGTACCTTATTGTCATAGCTGTTTACCACATTCCCAACATAACTGCCGTCAAAAGTGTCTCTTATATCGTCCCTGACAAGATCTACAGCATCAATTATCTTGATCTTTTTAAAATCTTCACCTTTTGCAGCCGTAGTTGTAACCAATGAATTGACCGCCCTGCCGATTTTGATCTTTTCCCCGTCATTTACGAGGATCAGCTTACCGGCATCAATATCTGCATCAGGTGCAGCAGATTCCGTAATACTCTCAACCTCTGACAGCACATAGTAGGTAGCACTTCTGCTAAAAGGTATCCCTGCTAGAATACCTGCAATTCTTGCGCAGTATTCAGCCGTGCTGTAAGTTTTACTCCCGACTTTTATATCTGCTGTCGTGAAGTTGATAATTCCTTCATGGTCGCCGGCTGAAGAAGGCAGTACCGCTTTAAATGTCTTTTTATCCGTATCTCTTTCACCTTTAGCCCAGGTTGCTATGGTAGTTACCTGACCCGCTTCAAGCTCCGGTATCGCCAGGTAGTTCCATTTCTTATTCTTCAGCCTCAGCAATGCATCATTGTAGTCTGCTGCCGACGCTGCCACTCTCTCAACAAGCACCAAGGAAGGTGCACCCATAAACGCCTTTTCAATATAATCTTTGTTTGCAGGCGTCCAGTCTGCTGCATCCACCTCGGCGATACTGCCGTAGGCTTTGCCGGTAAAGGATGTATCCGTGTCATCCTTCAGTATTAGTGCAACGATTCCTCTTGCACTCCTTTTCACCGCTGTTGTTCCTTTTGTCTTGAATTCAATTAAAATCTGTGGTAATCCCATTCTAAAATTCCTCCTTCATTTCTAATGTTTGCATGGTTTCATAGCTGTCGCTTGTATCATCCCTGCTGTCTGTGCAGCTCAGATCAAAAGTGAAATGCAGCACCTTTTCAATGATTTCTCCTTTTGTCTTGTCAATGTTTATTCTTCTCTCCCCGGCTTGCAGCACCATGTCGAACAACCCTTCGAGCCAGTCCTGCATTTCCAATAGCCCTTTACTGATACCCTCATCGGGGTAATACCGGATACTTATTGCCACTGCTTTTGAGAATTGATATACGTTTTCGTTTGTCTTTGATACCGAGATAATCTGCACCAAAAAGCAAGGTCTGGAAAAATCCAGAGGTAGCACATCATAATGCAGAAAATAGTCGGGAAAATCAGTGCTTAACTTTTGTGCTACCGCATTTCTGATATCAACTAATGTCATGAACCAACCCCCTTCGATATATATGGTTTATGTTAACATAAACAGGGCATAACCCCCGTTGATGACTTAAAAACCTTTTTGTTTGAAGGCATTTAAAGCCTTACGATGCCTTTTCCTATCTACCGGCAAATATCCTGTCACCATGTATTCAATCACCCATTCCAGATCCTTCTCCATACTTTTTAGAATTGCCAAATCTGCATATCCAGCCTCCTGCCGCTTTCGTGCTTTTACCTTAAGCTCCCTGACACCCCTTAAAGCTTCATAATAATCTGCTACCAGCTCTCTAAGATTTTCATTCATCCCCTTCCCTCCCTATACAATGGAAAAAGGCACCATATCGGGATTGTTTGTTATCCCGGTATAGTGCCTCCGCTCTTCGGTCGGCATTATTTTACCTTATCCTTGTTTGTGCACTCCAGTTTTGTTATCAGTTCACCATTAATGTGCTTGATGCTGATCTCAAAGAAATCCTGTCTGCCGATCTTCTCAGCACACTCAACCAGCTCCGAAGCCTTTTGCAGCACCAAGTCCTTAAGCTTATCCTTCATTCGGCAGTCACCTCAAATTCTACAGTCTCTCATCATTTCTTCTTGTTTCTCCGACATTTGTTTGATAGACCCTACAATCACATTGTATTGTATTTCCGACATTTTGTAAAAACCCATTAAACCTCTTTCTACTTTATCTGGTATAATTAGCTCAGCGTCACTTGTATTACCGACATTTTGCTTATATTTTCCCTTGATTTGCTAATTAATTTCTTGATTATTCCATTAATACGATATATAATAATGTTAATAGTCGGTATAACCGTACATAAAGGAGAGAAAAAATGGACATTGGAACCCATATCAAGGAACTTCGAAAAGCAAAGAAAATGACGCAGGTAGAACTTGCTGCCCATGCAGAAATCTCAAGATCCTATCTGGCTGATGTGGAAGCCGGAAGGTATAACCCCAGCCTGGAAACACTTTCAAAACTTGCCCAGGCTCTTAACGTTGAGGTTTCGGCTCTTTTCAAAGGCAATTCCGGCCAGTTGGCGAATTCCGGTACGGTGTATCCGGACTCTCCCGCAGACTCTCATGAGAATACCGGCTCAGCTCCAACGGATAAAGGTGTCAGAACCATAGCTGCTCATAAGACCGACGGCTATGAAGACGGACTTACGGAGGATGAAAAAATCGCTGTCAGGGCTTTTCTTGAGGCCTACAGAAAACAGAAACAAATGGAGAAGGAGAAGAAAGGAGACTAATATGGCATACAGGTTGACTAAGCTTGAGTTATTGCAGGAAGAAGCCCTGCAGCATGACATCAAAGTCACGTATGCTTCTCTGCCTAAACGAATCAAGGGACTATACTGCGAAGATTATGATATACCCCCGGTCATTGCACTCAACAAACACTATATAGAGAATTCTAAAGAGGAAACTTGTATTGTTGCCGAAGAACTGGGACATTACTATACATCTTCAGGAGATTTGCTCGATGTGGCTGCCGATATGACCGTTGTAAGAAAGCAGGAGGAAAAAGCAAGAAGATGGGCTGCAAAGAGGATCATCTCTCTGAATGATATTATAAAAGCATATGAGTATGGCTCAAGGACCCAGCAGGAGTTCGCGGAATACCTTGAGACTACAGAAAGCTTTCTATGCTGGGCGGTTGAATACTATAGAAAAAAATACGGGATCATGAAAGTTGTTGATTCCAAATACATAATCTATTTTGAGCCTTTCGGCATAATGCGTATG
>CAZUGK010000003.1:29622-40799 GCA_964619815.1 uncultured Clostridiaceae bacterium
AAAATTTTATTTTATTTTTTTTTTTTTTTTTTTAGTTTTGGTTTTAATAAAAAACCCGATTCCAAGCTTAATAGAGTGGAAGAAACAGAAAGCACTACATTTGTTTATAGAATGTAGTGCTTTATATGTAAATAAACACAACATCAGAAGTCTGTAAAAAAATGCAGGTTAGTTCCCTTAACCGGGTAACCAACCTTGCATTTCATATTCAATTAAACCTATTTCAAAATCATATCTTTTGCAGCTTCAAATTCTTTCAATGCATTATCTAGATATGCTTTTGTATCTTCTGTGTTCATGTAAGCCGGCTCAACACTGTATGCTTTAGCTATATCATTAGCATATTCAGGCATCTTTGAAACCTGCTCCATAGCGGCACCTACCTTTTCAATAATTCTCGGGTCAGTACCCTTCGGGAAGGATAGGAAGTATGCACGGTGTGCAATCAGGTTATATCCAAGTTCCTTTGCAGTAGGTACATCCGGGAACAGCTTGCTGCGGTTTTCGGAGAATACGGCTAATACACGGAAGTCACCAGAGTCAATGTACGGTTTCATTATTCCATACGGGTTCACGTTAGTATCTATTTTTCCGGCAAGCAATGCAGCATTTCTGTCAGTTCCGCCACCTGCATCAACTATGTTGAAATCAGCACCGGTAAGTTCTTCAAGCTCGCGGCCGACGTAGTAAGTGTAGCCGCCTACAGAAGAAGCATAGTTCAATTTCCCTGGGTTTGCTTTTGCAGCTTTGATAAGGTCATCAAGAGTCTTGTATGGGCTTTTTGCATTGACTGCGAGAATATAGGAGTTATCCATAATACCTGTTGCAGCAACGTCAAATGCTTCATGTGCGAAATCAGATACGCCTACAACCTTGTTCATAAGCATAGAGTCATGGAAGAACAATGCATTGTATCCGTCAGGTTTGGAATCACGTACCTGTATGCTGCCTGCGCTTCCATTTGCACCGTCAACATTTACAACAACGACTGAAGTACCCAATATTGGCTCAAGATACTTAGCATAGGTACGAGCATGGAAGTCAGTATCACCACCGGCTTTAAACGGGACGACAATCTGGAAAGGTTTCTTGTCAGGCCAGTTAAACTCAGCTCCCGATGCTTCCGTCGATGTTTTTTCCGGAGCTTTGCTACCGGATGCTGCACATCCTGTAAACAAGCTGGTGATCAACAATACTGCGATTAAGATAGCACTAATCTTTTTCATCTTCATTTCTCCTCTTTCTCTTTTTATATATTCCTGTAACGGGATTCCCCCGTAACCGACCAAATTGAATAAATGAATCTATGCAGTCTTTTTCATCTTTTTAACGTTCTTTCTAACTGTAATAAGGATGGATGCCAGTGCAGCCGCAAGGAACAGTGCGGAAATCGGTTCTGTCAGGAAAGGCATGTAGCTGCCCTGTGAGAACATCAATCCGCGTCTGAGGTTAATCTCCATCAGCGGCCCGATAATGAAACCCAGTATAAAAGGCGAACCGGGGATATCCACCTTATGGAACCCATAACCCATCGCACCGAAAAGCAGAACGGTCCATACGTCAAACATACGGTTGCTGACCCCAAAGGAGCCTATGACACAGAACAGGAATATACCGGGCAGCAGGTAGTACTTAGGTATTTTTAGCAGTGCTGCAAAGCCCCTCAGCCCGTAGAATTCGATGAACAACATAGCAAATGACCCGATAATCATAGTAAGGAATATAGCATATACTATGTCTACGTGTTCTGTAAACATCAGCGGTCCTGGAGATATACCCTGTATGGTCAAACCGCCAAGCAGCATTGCCGTTACAGTATCACCAGGGATACCAAGAGACAGCAGTGGTACCAGCGCACCGCCGATTGCTGCATTATTGGAGGTTTCACTGGCTACGATACCGTCAATGACTCCAGTTCCGAATTTTTCCGGGTATTTGGAACGGTTTTTTATAACACCGTAGGTCAGAACATTCGCAACACCACCGCCAATGCCTGGCAGTATTCCGATACCTATTCCGATAAGTGCAGAAATCAGTGCATTCCATTTCTGCTCAAAGAACTCTTTCCATGAAAAGCCAAAGCCTTTGATGCCCTTGATGTCAACCTTTATGGTCTCCATCTTTGCTGCATGCCTGGACTCCTCTGCTGTAATCAGTATTTCTGAGATAGCAAACATACCGATCAGTACCGGCAATATGTTAAAGCCAGATGCCATCTGAGTGCTTCCAAATGTGTACCTCTGCACACTGCCTATGCTGTCCATTCCCACAGTGGCAAATATACAACCAAGAAAGCCTGAAATCAAGCCCTTAACCAGGGATTTGCCGGACAAGCCCGCCATCATAGTCAACGAGAACACAGCGACGGAGAAATATTCATAAGCCCCGAACTTTATTGCAACTTTAGCCAGCCAGGGTGCCATGAATATAAGTACAACAGTGGACATTATTGTACCGATAAATGAATATACAATTCCAACACCTAAAGCCTTTGGACCCTGTCCTTTCAATGTAAGCGGATAACCATCAAAGCATGTGGCTACCGATGACGGTGTACCTGGAATACGCGTCAGTATCGCAGAAATCAGACCGCCGGATATACCGCCGATGTACAGTGAAACCAACAGTACAACTCCAGCTACAGGACTCATGCTGTATGTTATTGGCAGAAACAGCGCCAGTGCCATGGTCGCACTAAGACCCGGTATAGCACCGAAAATGATTCCCAGAGTAACGCCAAAGACTATCATAAACATGCATAAAGGATTAAATATAGCTTGTGCACCGATTATAAATGATTCCATAACTCTTTCACTCTCCTTTCTCGATTAAGCTCCGAATATGATGCCTATTGGCAGCGGTATATACATCAGATTATGAAACAGGTAGTATGTGCCTACTGACAATACAACAGAATACAGAACAATAGTAATATAATTACGTTTTGTATTTACCGGAGTAAGCAGCATGTTCATCAGTATCAGGAAAAATATCGAAGAAAGTACGAAGCCCAGAAGTTCCATAACAGCTACATAGGCGATAATCAGTACAAAAGTGAGAAGAACATTTTTAGTATCTTTCTGCTCTCTCGCCTCTGCTTTGTCAGGTTCAAACCGCTTTGCCGCTTTGACACCTTGATACATCAAGCAGACCGCCAGGAATAAAAGAACAAAACCATAGATTTCCGGTATAAACTCCGCACCAATTGAAACTGCCTTGCTGCGCCTGATGAAGAGCGAGCCGATCAGGTATGCAATGGAAAACAGAGCAACAAAAATACCAGTCATCAACCCATTATACTTTTTCATAAATTGCCCTTTCATATGTGATTTCACTACTCCTTCCATTTTGGATGCTGGTATGCCTCAGGATTGCAAACATGCGGCCATTTCTCACCGCGCAGCACTGCCAGCGTACCCTCAACCGCCATCAGTACTACATTTCTTGTTGTTTCTTGAGTTTGCGCTGCCATATGCGGTGTGACGATACAATTCGCAAGCTGCATCAGCGGATGGTCCGCCTTCATTGGTTCATCAATAAGTACATCTACACCCGCACCTGCAATGACCCTATTTTGCAGTGCTGCAATAAGAGCAGCCTCGTCGACAATGTCCCCCCGGGCACAGTTGAGGAAATACGCCGTCGGCTTCATGGCCTCAAACTGAGCCTTGCCAATCAAGCCCTTCGTTTGCGGTATGGAAGGCATATGGAGTGATATATAATCTCCTGCTGCAATTGCCCCCATCAGATCTGCGCTGTGGCTGCAGCCCATGGCTGCTGCTGCTTCAGCCGTAACAAATGGATCGTAGACCAGCACTTTCATGCCAATGCCAAGGCACATACGTGCCAGTTCTTTTCCAATGTTGCCGAAACCCAGGATACTGATAGTCTTGCCCTGTATTTCTACAGCTGCATATTTATTACGGATTCCAAAATTACCCTTACGCGTTTCGTTGTCGCTTTCCACAATGTTCTTGCTTACAGCAAACAGCAGAGCAAGTGTATGTTCCGCAACCGCACGTGAGTTTGCGGCAGGACATATTACTACAGGTATTCCCTTCTCCGTCGCTGCAGCAACGTCGACATTGTCAACGCCAACTCCGGGACGGGTTATTACCTTAAGCCTTTCACATGCCTCAATGGCCTTGCTGTCGATCTTTCCGATTCGCAGGATAAAACCATCTGCTTCCTTCAGCTGGTCAAGTATCACGTCACTGTCTCCGTTATTTGGAATAATGATATTTGCCTTACCCTCAATAGCCTCCATACCCGGTTTATACAGTGCATGAGACAAAACAATGTTATACAAGGATATTGTCCCCCTTCCTTTCAAAACCACTCGTCAATTACAGGCTTGCCTTGAGCGCTGCATGCAGTTCATTTACCTCTGCAATTTTTGCTATGATATTTTTCTCTTCCTCCGGCAGTATTGAATCCTGAGGTGCGATAATACGCTTATCGGTATAGCCCAAAGTTGATATCGCAAATTTATTTGCTGATGTCGCATTTTTTGTCATGCTCAGTATCTTGGAGGTTTCACGCAGCAGCACATCATATTTCATAGCCAGCTCTATATTTTTAGAAAGCCCTGCTTCAAACGCTTCTACAAATAATTGCGGAAACACCGGTGCAATGGAAGGCACAAAACCGTCTGCACCCTGCAGCATGCTTGCCATAGCATATGGGGTTGAACCCTGAAGTACGGAGAAATCTGTTCCTGCAAAATGGGTCAAAAGCTGCTGGAAAGCTGCGAAGTCACCGGAACTGTCCTTTACGCCAACCACTCTGTCAAACTTGGCAATTTCCTTGATTGTGTTTACTGTCAGCTTTAAATTGGTGAACATAGGTATGTTATATACCATGATCTCCACATTTGTTTCCCTGCATATCTGTGCAAAGTGACGGGTGGTTTCATCCTGTGAAGTGTGGCGCGCATAGAATATTGAAGTGATTACGGCACACTTCCCACCAAGCTGCTCCAGCTTTTTAATATTGTCAATTACACGGCGGGTGCTTGTATCCATAACGCCTGCCATAACCGGAACCCTGTCACCGCACTGGTCAACAGCTATGCGAATTGCATTGTCGCGTTCCTTTTGTGTCAGAGCCATGCACTCACCGTTACTGCCGGCTACGAATATGCCATGCAGTCCCCCATCGATGCAATGATCGATCAGCCTGCGAAAGCCCTCTTCATCCACATTCTCACGGGCATCTACGGGAGTGATAATCGGTGGTATTACCCCGTAATATTTCTTGTTCATTTCCATTCCTCCATTATTATTTCTGTTATATTAGTTTATTTTAACCTTATAGACCTCAAAGTTCTTTCATAAAAATTTCCTCTGTAAAATTAACTTTCGTAAACAGATTTATTTATATGTTAACATAATCTTCCTATGTTGGGGGAATACTTTTTAAAACTACTTACTTCTTGCTGCTAAACGTGCAATAGCAAGTTTTGCACCATAATCAACAGCATTAATCAGACTCTCTTCATTCGCAGTTCCCTTTCCTGCTTTGCCGAATGCAGTACCATGGTCAACCGAGCTGCGGATAATGGGCAGCCCCAGTGTAATGTTTACTCCGCTGACAGTTTTCCACTTGCCGGTGTTATGGTCGTACTGGAAACCAACAACCTTAAGAGGAATATGCCCCTGGTCATGGTACATTGCAACCACTATATCATATTGCCCGCCTCGGGCCTTGGAGAATAATGTATCAGGTGCGATCGGTCCCTCGGCATCAATGCCATCCTGCTGTGCCTGCAGAACAGCAGGAGCAATCTCTTCGATTTCTTCCCTGCCGAACAGTCCGTTTTCACCGGCATGCGGGTTAAGGCCGGCAACGCCAATACGTGGTTTTTCGATACCCAAGCTGTGGCATACGTCATGTGCGAGGCCGATTACCTTGTAGACGCGTTCTTTTTTGCAGCGGTCACAGGCTTCCCGGAGTGCTACATGTGTGGAAACATGCACTACGCGCAGTTCACCGTCGGCAAGCATCATTGTGTAATCCCGTGTGCCTGTAAGCTCAGCATATATTTCAGTATGTCCGCTGTAATGATAACCCGCAAGGTTCAATGCTTCCTTATTTAGCGGACCTGTAATTGTAGCATCAATTTCGTCCTTCATAGCCAGATCAATTACCTTTTCAATAGCTTTATATGCTGCCTTGCCTCCCTGCGCACTGACTTTGCCGTGAGTCAAAGCAGACATATCTACATTGTCCTGATCCAGCACATCTATTGTACCATATTCGAATTTTGCGTCCTTAACACTGGAAATGACATGTACATCAAGCTGTTTTTTCGCAATTTCAACTGCTTGCATAACCACTTTAGCGCTACCCACTACCAGCGGTCGGCAGATTTCATACACATGTTTCCGGGAGAGTGCCTTTGCAGTAATTTCCGGACCAATACCACATGGATCGCCCATAGTAATACCCAGAATGGGTAACTTTTGCATTGAAAATTCCTCCTTATATCACTTCTTGATAAATCAATCTAATATCATCATAAGACAAGCTGCGGCGATTGTTATTCAACAGTCTCTTGCAGTCTGCAGCTGCTTCAACCAGAAAATCCATATCCTCCATACCTATTCCGAATTCACGGAGACTGGATGGTATGGCGGTATCCTTGACAATAGTTTCGATTCTGTTGATCATCCTCTCAGCCTTTTCGCGGGAAGTGCGTCCGTAGCCTGCCGGATTCACAATGTCCTCCAAAAGTGCCAGCCGGTCTTCACATGCTTCCAGGTTTGCCCTCATTACCGGCGCGAACATAATGGCATTTGACACGCCATGAGCAATGTGATATTTGCCGCCAAGAGGATAAGACAGTGCGTGGACGGCCGTTGTTCCGGATGCTGCAATGGATACACCGCCGTAAAACGCAGCAATCATAAGGTTGCCTTTGGCCTCCATATCATCTGCATTATTGTAAGCACGTACCAAGTTTTCAAATATTAGCTTTGCACCCTCTGCTGCATATAAATCGCTGAAAGGATTTGCCTTGTTGGAAGTAAAGCACTCGACAGCATGGGCCAGGGCATCTATACCAGTAGCTGCTATAATTTTCGGCGGTAATTTGCGTATCATACTTCCATCAAGCAGTACATAATCCGCCAGCATATTCTTGTTTACTATACCAATCTTCACCATTTTTTCCGGTACTGCTACTATTGCATTAAAGGTTGCTTCACTGCCAGTGCCGCAGGTAGTAGGAACCATCACTGTAGGCAGTCCCTTCTCCATGAGATCATTATTCTCAAGCAGATCGTAAATATTATAAGATGCACCTTTCATAGCTGCACAAAGCTTTGCCATATCCATAACACTGCCACCGCCTACTGCAACTACCAGTTCTCCTTTAGCATTATTTATGGCTTCAACTGCGCGGGTTACATCCTGTGTGGAGGGTTCAGGGCGAAGGTCGCTGATAACACTATAGTCAGCGCCGGATTTTTCTATCTGTTCAATCACGCCGTAGCATATACCGGTTCTCAATACACCCTCATCTGTGAATACGATGACCCTTGATGCCTTCTCTGCTGCGATTATATCAGCAAGTTTTCCTATAGCATTTTCTCCACCACAAACATAGCCGGGAATAGTCAGCTCATATTGTTTCATATATATCCCTTCTTTCTAAACTTCTTCATTTAAATATTGTATTGAATGGATGAGGCAATCCTTCTTTCCAAATCCTCCCGACTTGGTCACAATAGACATCCCTTCCGCCATACCTCCAATCAGCCGTCCAACAGGTACTCCCGGTTCAATTTCTGCATCAAGTTCTATCCCCTTTGCATTAAGTGCTTTAAGTATGGCCAGCGATGTATCTCCTCCCGAAGAGATGATTGAACTTACCGGATAGCGCTCACAAAGCTGTCTCGCAAAGCTCCCAATTGCATTTGCTATCTTTAATGAATCTTTTACAATGCTTCCATTACCATTAATCCGGCTGGTAAATCCCGGCAGGAGAGTGTCCACAACAATGGCTAACAGCCTGCAGCCACCTCTGATCAGATTGTCAGCCTGCTGCAGCAGCTCCTGGTTTGCCTGCTCGTACCTACCTTCAAATATATCCGCAGTAAACATCGTAATTACCGGCATGCCCGTTTCACAGACAAGGGTCTGAACCTGTTCCGCAGCACAGGCATTATGGGATCCAATCATAACGAGTGTAGCCCCGTCTTTCTTCCACGACAAGTTTTCATCCCGTATAACCCGGTTTTCCAGCAGACTGAGCTGTTTTGCCAGGCCGGCTGACCCGCAGAAAATTGTTCTTTTATCCAGATCCAAGGATGCATCACGTACTATTGCGAGATCTTCATCAGTAACTGCGTCAATTACAAACACTCGAATGCCCTCAGAACACGCAGTTATCATGGCTTCATGCACTGCAGCCCTGCCTTGCCGGACTGTTGCAAGACCAATTCCGTGCACTTTTGAGCTCATCCCGTCAGCAAAAATCCTGACAACATCTAAACCGGATTTGATATTATTTGTGTTTGAAATTGTTAGTATACCATTGCAAAGAGTCCTCCCATTCTCAGGATAGCTGGTTGCTACAACGGCAATGGTTGCATCCATTGCATCCATAATCGCTTCAAGTTCCTTTGCTACATTGCCCCGCAATACGGAATCGATCTTTTTGTAGATGTATTTATACTCTTTAGCCTTAATACACTTTACCAATTCGTAGGTTGTGTTATATGCATCCTGGGGTAGCTTGGCGCGCGTATCGGCATTTATTGAAATTACATCATATTTGTCAGATAGAGTATCTACCAGATTCAAGTCAATTTCTGCAGATATCAGCGTACGCAATCCTCTTCTTTTGTACTGAGCGCCCGTATCACCGGCACCGGTTAAATCATCAGCTACTATGTAAATCATATGTGATAGCCCCTTTGCGGTATTTATTTCTCTCCGACTTTAATAATTGAGAGATACAATGTTCAAGAGATGTGCCTTTAACCTCTTTGCACATCTATCTATAAGCAAAAGGTGTGCCTACATTTCATAAATTCATAAAAAAAATAAAAAAGGCTCCAATTGATACATCTAAAGTACCAAGGGAGCCTTTTATGAAACCTATTAACGAAAAGTGAAGTATCAAGGAAATTCATACCTTCCCGCTTACTTTTCGAAAAAAAATAATGCAACAGTGAAAATGAGTTTTCTTTAGCAAATATGAAATTTTAAAATGTGGGCCACCCATAAATTGGATGCCTTTTATAAACTCTTGTTGCACAACGCAACCCGTGTTGCACGACGCAACGTTGCATTGTGCAACATTTGCATTAAGCTTTCTTTTTCCGCCAAAGTGTGCTGCGGTCAATTCCAAGCACCTTACATACATTTCCAACAGAGCCGGCATACTTATCATAAATATAAGCAATATATTGCTTTTCCAGCTCTCGCAGCGTCGGTTCCTGTATAAACAGTTCCTGCCTCTCAGCTGCGCCTGCAGCTGTTTCAGAAGATACGTCCGTAATATCTTTAATAAGAATTTCTCCACCCTCGCAGGTAATAACCGCGCGCTCCATCATACCTTGCAGCTCACGCACATTGCCCTCATAGTGGAAGTTTTTCAGATAATCCAGGACCTCCTCTGACAACGACATCGGAAGACGTCCATATTTTTGTCCGAAAATTTTTACGAAAAATTCAGCAAGCGCGGTAGTATCCTCCCGTCTCTCATCCAGCGGCGGTACATTAAGAGTTAAGATATTTATGCGGTACAGCAGATCTCTCCTGAACTTCCCTGTCCTGACCTGATCACTCAGATCACGATTTGTTGCGCAGATAACTCTTACGTCAACAGGAATTACACGATCATCCCCGATGCGCATAACTTCTTTTTCTTGTATCACGCGCAGCAGCCGCCCTTGTAAATCCAGCGGCATCTCACTAATTTCATCCAGAAATATGGTGCCTCCATGAGCCAATTCAAACAAACCGGCCTTTCCTCCTTTTTTTGCACCGGTGAAGGCTCCTTCCTCATAACCAAACAACTCACTTTCAATCAGAGAAGACGGCAGTGCCGCACAGTTGATGGGCACAAAAGGGCCGGATGCACGTCGGCTTATATTGTGTATCGACTGCGCCAGCAGTTCTTTGCCCACACCGCTTGGCCCGCTGATAAGTACAGAAGAATCATAATTACCATAGGTACGCGCTCGTTCAATGCAGCGACGCATTACCGTGCTTTTGAAAATAATATCATCAAAAGTATAGCGTGCGACGAATCCCTTCTCGCTAAGCTTGATACGTATCTTTTTTTCAAGGCTCTGAATTTTCGTTATATCCTGAAAGGTAATTATACTACCCATATTATCTTTACCCACCACAATAGGCACGTGATTGATTGCCAGCTCTGCACTGCCTACACTATGAATAGTATCAACCTTAACCTGATGTGAAAGCGCTATTCTTGTAAGAGCATTGTCACCAATCGCATCCAGCATTGTGCGCCCAATCACTGCTTCCTTTGAAATACCGAGTATTTTCTCCGCGTTAATGTTAAATACATTGATGCGATTATCTTTATCTGTCGCAATTACGCCATCGCTGGTATTGTCGATTACAGCCATAAATCGCTGCATACGCTCGCGCTCAACCTGAGTTGCACGCAGCACCCGGATTGCCTCCTCAATGGCATTAATAATTGCCTCTTCTCCGGATTCAATCATATGACTTTCATATCCATATTCCTTAGCAATACGGTTTACAATGCTGTCTCCAACAAATACCTTTACACCCCGGTCGATACATCGGCGGATCTGCTCCTCAACCGATATGGAATTATCCAAAGTTATCTTGATAATATTCCTGTCCAAAATCAAATCTTCAATAATATCATAGCCCTGTATTACATTCTGGTAGCCGATAATTGCTGTAGACCGGTGGACATGATTAATTTTTTTCAAGCTATTAAACACATCAAAAGCCGTAAGCTTAATCTCTACAACCGGGACATCCACAACAGCGCAGATTCGTGAATAAGTACCGCCACGGGAAATAATCACGTTTGCACCCTTGGCAATTGTTTGAAGCGTCGTTACGTCCCCCTGACACAAGTCCCCGGATACCACTTCCACAATGTCAGAATATCCGCGTTCCTCGACAATACGCATTGCCATTTCATGTAATGTTGCAAATGG
>CAZUGK010000003.1:40809-65557 GCA_964619815.1 uncultured Clostridiaceae bacterium
CATTGCATTACCCCCCTTGTCACTATCCTATCTACGGATAGCTAAAGCAAATTGAATAATATCTGATAATTTCCCTGCAATTTTCATGCTTATCAATATAAATGCTTTAATATTCACCATATCACATAAAATTCCGATTAATTTAATTATTTATAAATATCACTACAATATTCATTCAGTATTATACCATAATATTAACCATTTACAAAAACACGTTAACATAAAGAAAGACACTGCATTTTTTAAGAAACACAGTGCTTAATTTTTTCTATTGTGCGAGTATCTCTCTCAAAACGGCTTTCCCGTGTATGATACCCAACAATTCATCTTCCGTTCTTATCACGTCATTCCTTGTCTTGAAGTACCTGTTTACTTTCTTCGCAAGCTCCTTCGGATCTCCGTCAATCGAGGAGATGAAATCGGTTACACTATTGCCTTCATACACGGTATAAAGATACGGGGCTACAATGTATTTCACGTCATAGAGCATCGAGTCCTCCACCCAGTAGTCGATGTGAGGGAGGTCTATCTTCTTCTTCATGAGCCTTGTGTACAATTCCAAACCATCTCCGCTAGATTCCCAGAAGTCCACATACACATAGTCGAACCGGTTCAGGAACTCGGCCTTGTAGTAGTCGAAAGCATCGCCGTGAATGATTTCAAGTTTCTTATCGGTTCTAAACTGGGGTCTGATGTATTTTTCAAATAAATCGATGACGTCCCGGTTGAATTCAACTACCGTTACACTTTCTACTCCGTCTTTCAGCAGCCAAAGATATGGGAGGACACCTATGCCAAGCCCCATGGTCAGACATTTCCCATACCCTTTTCTGATTCCATCTCCCATGCTCTCTATTTCGCTGATGGCAGGGGACATCCATACTTTGCTGCCTTCCATAAGTACCGGCAAATCAATGTCTTTTTCAAAATATCCGATGGGATGGTGGTGGAACAAGTATTTTCCCATGGGCTGATGAAAATTCATACTGATTAAAGTTCTTTTCTTGATGGTGATTTTCTCATAACTCACAGTTTCAGAATCCACGCAGTCGAGTTTGATGTCCCTGAAATAAGGATTCTCGGTCAGGATTTTCAAATCGTATTTCAAACCATCATGAGGAACGTTGTATTTTTTCAGTATTGCTATCAATTCCTTTTCCTTCTGCGGAGTAAGAATCTTTTCTGTATAGTTCATGATAGACGTTAGGTACTCATTCACATCCACCATAGAGAGCATGAGGTTCTTCATTGCTATATCCAGTTCCGTATTTCTTTCAAACCTAATCATCTATTTACCTCGAATCTAAATAAATTATAATTAACACTTTTACGTGTCTATAATATCATACTTCCACATTTCTTATAAGTCTCATTTCTCAGGAGCTACCAAGGCTCCTATTCCTTTTGATAGACAATATGCTACATGTGTTTGGCTTAAAAGTGACAGTGTATCTAGCAATGGGATATAAAGCTCATATCCGGTGTCTATCATGTCATTCTTAAGTTTAGCAGAGCTTCCGTCAAGCGTTATGTATCCCGCTCAGTTCGCTCTCCTGACGTTGCAACTAAAAGCTCTCTATTTCAAGCTTGCACTCTTTTTATGTAACCAAGTTCAGGCATGTACATATTATAGTATTGAAAGAAGGCAACCTTGCTGTAAGAAAGGAGGTATAACAATGCTAGACGGATTTGGATATGACGAAGGCATTAACCCTGCAGTTGCGAATGCAGGTTGTGCAGCACCAACTGCTGTATCACCAGTTGGCAGGAGAAATATACTAAGGGAAAATGGATTCCTCCTTCTGCTCTTGTTGTTTTTGCTCCTGGCATCATGCACAACAAGAGGCAGAGAGAAAAACTTCTTCTTTATCATCATACTTGCTATAATTGCCTTTGGCGGTTTTGGCAGGATCTTCGGTCACGATGACCCAGCTCTATAAATTTACAACCGGATTGAATCTCTAGGGGACAGATAAATTCTGCCCCCTGCCAATTTCAAATTAGGTTTTATGATGCCAGGCACCGCACATTCGCACTTACGGGCAAAGCTTATCCTGAAGAACATTATCCTTTACCATCTGCAAATCACTTCAAGCATTATCTTTTCTAGGCTTTTCTCGCTATATGTTTTGTGCCGGATATAAGCAGTTAAAGCACTCCTTCTGTGATAACCGTGCGTTTACAATCAAGAGTCGTGCTTGGCTTAATATTATCTTGAGTTTTCTTGAATTAAGGTGCATACTTTAATTTATATGGTAGCCTTAATTATAGATAATATTACATTGCATGTAAGTTATATATTTTCTTATTAAAATTCTTAGGTCAGAATGGTGATCATAGGATGAAGAATACACTGGAAAAATCGCTAAAGCTACTACCATACTATTTTAAAATGAATAGTTCTTATACAAATGAATAAGAAAGGAGCTCCTATCATGAAAAAAGAGTTTCATAAAGAAAACAGAGAAATGCTGTATCAAAGCATGGAAGCAGGATCCCTTGTCATTCTGTTCAACGGCCGTGCACCTAGAAAAACTGGTGATGAATACTATCCCTTCTTTGCGAACCGTAATTTTGTATATTTAACAGGTATAGAACAGCAAGACAGTATTCTTATGTCTACAGTACAGAAAAACGAGACAAACGAGATATTGTTCATACTTCCATCTGATCTTCTTGCTGAACGATGGAATGGAGAAAGGCTGACAGAAACTGAAGCATATGAAGCTTCACAAATTGAGACAATCAAATACTTGGATCAATACAAATTTTTTTTGGACCGGGCATTAGTCTCCAATGAAATTCAGCAGGTCTACCTGGATTTTGATAAATTAACAAGTGATGAACCGGATAGTGATGCATATAAGCTGGCACAATACATCAAAACCAGATATCCTTTCATCATGCTGAAAAACCTTCAACCACAACTTAAAAGACAACGAACTATAAAAAAGCCTTGTGAAATCGAAGCCATGAGAACAGCAGAAAAAATCACAAGAGCAGGTATCCTCGCTATGATGCAGTCTTCAAAACCTGGCATGTATGAATATCAATACAAGGCAGAATTTGATTATACCCTTGCACAGCATGGAGTACTTACTCCTGGCTTCCCTCCCATCATCTCGGCCGGAAAGAATAATTTCTTTATACATTATTATTCCTATCGTGGACAAGCACAAGATGGAGACATGATCCTAAATGATGTAGGCGCCTGCTGGGACAATGAAATCAACGATGTCTCCCGGGGATGGCCTTGTAATGGAAAGTTCAATGAAAAGCAGAAACTATTGTACCAATGTGCCTATGAAACCTCTGAATACATGTTTCGTATGTTAAAGCCTGGAAAACACTATGGTGCCAGATACAGAAGTTAAGAACTTATTTATTGAAATTAATCAAATATGTTCTTATGTTCTGTACCTGACACAAATTTACCCTGATACTTACCTAATCAGCGGCGGTATTGGTGGAATCTTATCAAGACTTGCAATTTTTCCAGCATCTATCTTAAACCTTTTGTCATATTTCTCAGGGTCTGTAATATCTTCACTTTCAGTACTTCTCCAGGAAAAACAGCATATCTTACAGATATATACTTCCCAAACATCTCCCACCGGGGATTTTGTCAACAGCTCAGTTTCCTTTGAGTCACATCTTGGACAAATCATTATTTCCCCTCCTTTGCAGCTTGTCTTAAATCTCTCAGGTAGTTTGCCCAGTAATCGGCTTTTTCCGGAACATCTAAAAGCTCAGTATCCCTGCCCTTGTCAGGAGCAACAGGAGTAGTGGCATCGATTATAAGCTTTGTATGCATTCCAGCCGGCTCTGATGAGGGGTCCAAAGGCATACCTGGTGCATAAGGTATTTTAACAACATCCTTATCAGGCCTCACCCTTGTTGTGAGTGCCCACATAACCTGCTCAAGGTTGAAAGGATCTACAAATTCATCGACAACAATGATTATCTTGGAGTAAGGCATTCCGTGGGGTGTTGACAAAAGCCGCATGGCAACGGCCTTACCATATCCTCCGAACCTGGATTTTGTTGAAATAATTACACCTATACCATGAGTATACATTGCGTTTACCGCGACAACCTCAGGGAAATCCCTTTTAAGCTGCCTGTAAAGAGGAAGGCTGGTATTCAACGCCATAAGATAATCAATTTCAGTCCATGGCATACCCAGATATAAGTTTTCAAAAATCGGATTTGTCCTATGGGTTATGGTGTGTATCCTTACCTCAGGCTGAAGCCTTGCGCCTGAGTAGCTTCCGGGGAATTCTCCGAAAGGGCCTTCTATTTTCCTTTCCCTTGGAATTATATAGCCCTCCAGGACTACTTCGCTTCTTGCAGGAATGTCCAATCCACCCTGTTCACTTTTGATAAGCTCTATAGGCTCTCCCTTCAATGCTCCGGCAAAGTCATACTCCGATTGAACATATTCTATAGGTGTGCTGGACATGAAGTTGAGCACCGGGTCGTTTCCAAGGCATATTGCTATCGGAAGCGGCTCATTTTTTTCCTCCGCCCTCTTTAGATGCACTGCAATATCATGGAATGGAAGCGGTTGTATTCCAACCAGATCCTTTCCCTTTACCTGAATCCTGTAGGTTCCTGCGTTTTGCTTTTCGAAGTTGTCCGGATCCTCAGGGTCCTTGCTGACGATAAGCGCCTTTGATATATAAAAACCTCCGTCATATTTATTAACTCTGAAAAGAGATAGTATATCAAAAAGATTGATATTCTCAGTGATCTTGACTTCCTTTACAGGTCCGTTTTCTACCCATACCGGCTTAATAGGGTATTTTGACCACTTCCTGTCCAATTCAAAAAACTGCTCCTTGACAGGGGTATCCTTGGGCATGCCAAGCATCAGGGCATGATTCTGCCATGAACCATGGACATTTAAAGCTACACTGTTTTTATAGCCCTTTACTTTTTCAACAATTACAGCTGGACCGTTTTCCATGTTAGGCGCTGACCTTCCGATGGCACTCAGATCCGGCTCAGGCATTACTTCTTCTTTAATTCTTATCAGCTGTTTTTCTTTTTCAAGTACTTCTAAAAATCCTCTTAAATCTTTGTATCGCATTTTATCACTCCATCATTCTGCATATCCCATTTCACGTGAGATTTCCTCAGCAGTTTCTTTTATTGATTCCACCATTGCTTCCTTATTTTTTTTCATTATCTCTGCAGCTCCGGAAATACTGACTGCTGCAAAGGTATTTCCATTAATATCTTTTATAGGAGCCGCATAGCAGACAAGCCCAACCTCAGTTTCACCCCGGTCCTCAGAATATCCCTGCTCCTTTATCTTCTTCAGCTCTTCAATAAGTTTTTCATAATTAGTTATTGTTGTTGCGGTCATCTTTTCAAAGGTAAACGACTTTATAATCTTTTCCAGGTATTCATCCAAGCGGCCGGCAAGCATAGCTTTACCACCTGCAGTACAGTACGACGGTTTTTTTGAACCTATCTGGGAAGTCATTATAAAACTTGAGGTACTCTGCTCCTTTTCCATAAAGATTATATTGGAATAATCCTTACTGTCCAATATTGACAGATGTGTTGTCTGATTATATTTATCACGTAATTTCTGCAGGAAAGGCCTTGCAACAGATAAAAAATTAAGCCTTTCTATAACAATTGCACCGTAATGAGCAAATTTGAGGCCAAGACGATATTTTGCATTTGGCGACTTTTGTACATATTCTTTTTTTTCAAGGGTATAAAGCAGCCTGAAAACGCTCGCCCTTCCCATATCCAGTTCCTTGCTTATATCTGCAACTCCAAGTTCGCTGTTTTTACTTAATAGATCCAGTATCTCCAGTGCGTTTGTCACCGAACTCAATAAATATTTGTCATTATCCATTTAGCTCCCAAAACTCCTTTGTGTTATAATAAAAATTTATTCTTTATTATAACACACTAATGCACAGGTGGAAATTGTACAAACGATAATACGCCTTCAACATTTAAATATAATTAGAAATAACTCTACATACGGACTATTTATCTGTTTAATTTATTATTTGCAGATATGGCAAGCTATTACTTGCCATATCTGCATTTTGATTTTATTTTTATTGTTTTTAATAAATGCCAATCATTTGCGCTATATACATAAACGCTGCATTTACAATAATCCAGATCAGAGATATTATAATACCAGGTTTTATCATGTCAGGCATTTTCCAGTATTTGTAGTCATAGGTTGTAAGTGGAATCGGATCAAGTGGCATCAGGAAAACACATGATGCTGTGAAAGCCACAGGCAATGTTAATGCTATCGGGTTAATTCCAATGTTCTGAGAAAGTATGGCAAGTACTGGAATTGCTATGGCAAGAACTGCACTACCCGCAGGTATCAGCAAGTGTATGAATATTCCAAATGCAGTTACTGCTAAAAGCAGTCCTAATATGCCAACTCCTGCCAAACCGCCAAGGAAGGTATTTGAAATCCATGCAGCTCCTTTTGTTGCAACTATAGCCATAGCCAGTGAATTAGAGGCTGCAACCAGGAACAGGACATCTAATGCTATTTTCCCTTTGACATTCTCCCATGTAATAAGATTAACTCCTGGAAGGAAAAATACCGCTGCAGTTAAAACTCCAACAAAAGCTGTATCTAATTTATTGAATGGCTGTGTAAACCAAAGAATCAGAGTTATTGTAAAAATAAATGCAAATTTTCTCTCTTCAATTTTCATAGGTCCGAGCAGTTTTAGATCCTTCTTGGTATCTTCCAATCCCTGAACAGTTTTAAATTCTGCAGGATACATGTTTCTTATCACTAACCATGCAACCAGTGTTAAAACTAAAGCCATAGGAATACCTATAATTGACCACTGAAGAAAATTCACTTCAACATTGGCACTGCTCTTTATCAGATTTATTGCCAGCAGGTTCAACCCGCTTCCTGCAGGTGTTCCAATGCCGCCGATTGCCGCTGCTATCGGTATTCCAACCATGATGCTCTTTCCAAAATTTGATTTCCCGGGCATGCAATTATTTTTTTTCAGCAATGTATATGCAATACCGCTAAAAATAATTGCAGTCGGAATATCAGCAAGAACCATTGATACTATTGTAGTTGGAAGCATAAAACTAAGGAGTACATTGCTTGATTTGCTGCCGAACATTGAGCTTACTATTAATGAAATCCTGTTTCCAAGTCCGGTACCAATAAAGGTTGCTGCAATAATAAAAGCCGCATATATAAACACAACTGTAGTTATCATAAAATTTGACATGGCATCTTTTGTTGTGACAATTTTAAGAGTTGGCAGCATCATTGTTAAAAGAACTGATGATATACCAATAGGAAGAGCTTCAGTTACCCAGATTATGACTGCACAAGCCATAAGGGCAAGGGCTTTAAGCCCTTCTTTAGTGAGTCCCTCAGGAGGAGTCATGCTCGAAAGTACAATATAGAGTACCGCGCAAAAGGCTACAATTAAAAGCTTATAGTAACCTTTCTTTTCTTTAACATTTATATCACTATTAGTATTTGCTTCAATATTTGATTCCATAATTATCCACTCCTTTTTCAAATAATAGGATCCGGTAGTAGAAAACAGCAAACATAAAGTCAAACCCTTTACAAAAATAATTCGTATACATTTAGATAAATACAAATTTGCTATGAAATATAACTAGCAAGTGCTAAAGAAAATAATTTATTTTTTACGGTTTCAGTCCTTGATGTCATTATTATTGGTGCGCCTGCCCCAATTACAGCTGCAGCTACGTCTTTATTTGCATAGTATGTCAATGCTTTTGTCAAAGTATTCCCAACAAGCAAATTTGGTGCAAGCAGGATATCTGCCCGCCCGGCGACCTCGCCTTTTATTTCTTTACGCTCTGCTGCTTCAATTGAAATCGCATTATCCAGTGCAAACGGGCCATCAATTATTGCATTCTTTATCTGCCCTCTATCACCCATTTTACTTAGGATAGCTGCTTCCATCGTATCAGGCATTGTTGTATTTATTAGCTCCAATGCAGCTAGAATGGCAACTCTAGGTCTTTCATACCCTAACTTCAATGCTAATTCTACTGCATTTTCAATAAGCTGCTTCTTTTCATCCAGAGTAGGTTGAATAGCCATAGCACAGTCTGTAAGCAACTGTAACCCGTCTCCTGATATTTTTTCAAATACCGAAATCTGACTTACCAGCTTTCCTGTGTTCAATCCCTTCTCTTTATTGAGTACAGCTTTCAAAAAAATACTTGTGTGCAATAATCCTTTCATAATTACCTTTGCCTGCCCGTTTTTTACAATTTCAACTGCCTTTTCGGCAGCTTTTTTATGGTCCGGTTCATTGATAATTTCACAGTTAAGCTTATAATTAAATCCATCTGCAATTTTTTTTATTTTCTCTTCGTCCCCTACTAGAATGAACTCAGCAAGTTTAAGCTCTTCTGCCTCTTTAACAATCTCTACAACTTCAGGATCTTCTGCTGAAGCTACAGCAATTATTTTCTTTTCCTTACCTTTAACTTGCTCCATTAAGTCATCAAAGCTCTTGATCATTATTTCACCCCATATTATCTATAAGTTGTTTCATGACTATATCAACTACTTTTCCCAGCCTGCATTATCTTAATTTCCCTCTCTCCTTTAAGGCTATGGTATGCTCCCAATGCCAACGCCTCCATTTCATGCTCGCCGGGATAGCTTACAATCGGCGCTATAAAGCTTACATGGTCTTTAATGAATTCAGTGACATATTTGGAATATGCTATTCCTCCTGTAAGCAGTATGGCATCAACCTGCCCCTTAAGAACCGGCGCAACAAAACCTATCTCCTTGGATGTCTGATAAAGCATTGCATCCAGACATTCTTTATACTTTTCATCTCCGGCCAGCGCCTTTTCCTCAACGGTTTTTACATCATTTTCCCCCAAATATGACATCATTCCGCCAAGTCCATTTATCCTCCGCTTCATTTCAGAGAGCGTATACTTGCCCGAAAAACACGCTTCGACCAGAGCTCCAACAGGTAATGTACCCGTACGGTTTGTTGAAAACGGTCCGTCACCCTCAAGTCCATTGTTGGCGTCTACCATCTTGCCTTTTTTGTGGGCTGCAACTGATATTCCCCCACCCATGTGGACAACAATCAGGTTTAAATCCTCGTATGGCCTGCCAATATCTTTTGCATACTGCCGCCCTACAGCCCTGTGGTTTAGTGCATGGAAGCTGCTTCTCCTTGGCATGTCCGGCAATCCGCTGTATCTTGCCAAAGGTTCAAATTCATCAGTTGTAGGTGGGTCAACAACAAGTGGGATTGCTTTTCCCTCATTAGCCATTGTAAAGGCTATGAGAGCTCCAATATCGCATGCGTGACGCCCAAATTTTCCGCTTTTAATTTCATCAAGCATTTCTTCATTGATTCGATACGTTCCTCCTACTATAGGGTGAGTATGACCTCCCCTGCTGACAATTGCATCAAGCTCCTTGTAATCAATACCCTGGGTTTTCAAGAATTCGTTGATCGCATCAAACCTGTACTGATATTGATCCAGGATTGTCGGATAACCTTTGATTTCCTCAGCCTTATGCTCGATGTTTACTTTAATCATACAGTGCTCATCTTCATAATAAGCCAGCTTGCTGGAAGTGGAGCCCAGATTTATTGCGACTATCTTGTACATGACATTCCTCCTTTTAATGGATTTAATTGTGTTCTTTTTGATTTTGTGACCGACCAACGCTGATTTTGGGGGTTTTTCAGCTATAGATATAATATGTTTTATAAAATTATCTATTGGTCCTTAATATAGGAGTAATTGCCTTAAGCAATTTCCCTGTATTAATCTGAGTTAATTCTGATTTGAACTACGCCAAATTTTCTAATTTTTTAATATATTTATTGTAATATTCCGTAGTATATTTCTGTAGTTCCTGCCTTTGTTCAGCGTTGAGACCTTTGAATCTTCCCTGCAGCTTTATATAATTCTCAACAGGTGTCAACTCTTTCGGCTTATAATTGATTTTAACTTTTCCATCTTCGTATTCATATAAGATCCAGGACCCCGTCTGTACAGCCAGTCTTGCCAATTCAATAGACTTAGCAGGATCAGATCTCCATCCGGTCGGACATGGTGTATGGATGTGCAACAAAGATGGCCCATCAGTATCCTTTGCTTTCTGAACCTTTTTCTGCAGGTCTGCAAGATTGTGTATTGAAGCTGTCGCAGCATAAGGGATATCATGCGCAATCGCTATCTGCATTAAGTCTTTTCTTCCGGTTGGCTTCCCTGCAGGTGAAGTTGTTGTGCTTGCCAGATATGGTGTTGCACTGCTGCCCTGTATTCCGGTATTCATATATGCTTCATTGTCGTAGCAGATATAAAGTATTTTATCTCTTCTTTCAAAAGCTCCGGATAATGACTGAAGTCCAATATCCAGAGTTCCGCCGTCGCCTGCAAATCCAACAACGGTTGTATGTGTATTTCCTTTTGCATTTAGCGCAGCTCTTACTCCTACAGCACTAGCTGCAGTATTTTCCAAGTTTCCCTGGTATCCTGGAACTTTTATTGCAGTTTCCTTTCCAAAACCTGAAAATGATGCTGCACATCCTGGTGGTATTATAATAATTGTGTCTTCTCCCAATACGTCCATAACTTTTCTAATAACCAGTTCCAGTCCGCAACCTGCACATGCACTCATCCCATGTGGTATTAATCCTTTTGAATTATGAACTATATCATGCATATTTTTCCACCTGCCTTATTTCCATAGCTTTTTCTTTAAGATCTATCCACTCTGTGTGATCTTTTCTTTTACCTTCTTTTATTTCTAAAAGTTCATTGAATATCTTTTCTATCGTGTCTACTGAAACATCTCTTCCGCCAAGACCACCTACATAATGTCTTATATCACAATCAACGTTCTTAAGCGCAGCACTTGTTTCACTCCAGACAGGGCCGCCCTGGCCGCCCAACCCGGCACTCCTGTCAAATACACCAATTACTTCTTTCCCTGATAAAACTTCTGCCAGCAGTTTTGCCGGGAATGGCCTGAATACAACAACCTTTGCCAATCCTACTTTTTTGCCCTGCTCTCTAAGCTTGTTAACAACATATTTTGCAGTACCGCACATTGAACCTAAAGCTACTAAAACTACATCCGCATCTTCAGTCTTATATCCTTCAACAATATCCAATTTCCTTCCGAATTTCGCTTCAAATTCCTTCTGAACTTTTTCAATAACTTCAAATGCATTGTCCATACCAACTTTTTGTTGGAATCTCATTTCAGTAAACTCATCAGATCCGGTCAAGTTACATACAAACATCGGATCCTCTGTATCGAGGTATGAATTTTTTGGTACATAAGGACCTATAAATTCATCGACCAATTTTTGATCCGGTACATCTATTTTCTGCATCGAGTGGGAAAGGAAAAATCCATCCATACATACCATCGCAGGCGTCAATACTTTTTCATCCTCAGCCACCTTGTATGCCATTATTGATAAGTCAAAAACTTCCTGAACGTTCTGGCAGAAGAATTGCATCCATCCCATATCTCTTTCTGACATTGTATCACCATGATCAGCCCACAATGTCCATGGTGCTGCAAGCCCCCTGTTAACAACCGGCATTACAATCGGCAGTCTGCATCCTGCAGTCATTCCCAACACCTCATGCATTAATGCCAATCCTTGTGATGAAGTTGCAGTTGCAGTTCTAACTCCTGTCAGCTGGGCTGCTGTTGCAACAGACATTGCTGTATGTTCTGATTCAACACGAATATATTCTGCATTTAATTCTCCATATGCGACCAACTCTGACAGTTTTTCTGCTATTGAACTTTGAGGTGTTATTGGATAAGCTGATACTACTTGAACCTTAGCCATTTTTATTGCCTCAACTGCTGCTCCGTTTCCATCCAGCATTTTAAAAGCCATTAGACATCACTCCTTTCAGGTACCATTTTGATGCATTTTGTGGGACATTCATTTGCACAGATTCCACAACCCTTACAGTAGTTAAAGTCGATTTCAACACATTCGGCTTGGTCCTTTTTAATGGTAATTACGTTCGTCGGACAATATTTCTCACAAGTTCCACATTTTATACATACGGAAAAGTCAACATATGGCCTTTCTAATCTCCAACTGCCTGTATTTGCAGCAGCATATACATTAGCTACCGGTCCATAAACACTACATCTTTTTAATGTTTTCGTATGCTTCTCTTGCAGCTTTTGCATTTTTCTCACCCGCCTTTTTACCAAATGTTGTTATTATAGCCTTTTCAGCAGATTCTATCTTAGTAATACCTGTTGCTGCCAGTGCACCAAGCATTGATCCATTCGGAATTGCCATTCCTATGTTTTCTAAAGCTATTCTTGTTCCATCTACATAGAATATTTCTTTGAAGTTATATTTTTTATAAATATCCAATACTTTTTCATCTTCAGTATTCAAAACCAGTATGCTATTTTCATGTATACCTTGTGAAATATCCACATGCTTTTCTATGATTGTGTGATCCATTACCAAAACAATGTCAGGGTCATAAACAAATGAGTTTATTAATACTGGTTCATCATCTACTATGATACTTGTATTAACAGGTGCTCCTCTTCTTTCATGCCCATATGCCGGTACAGTAATAGCATATTTGCCTTCATGCAAAGAAACTGCTTCTGACAGCATTTTTGCTGCTGTTACTATACCTTGTCCTCCTAGTCCATAGAATTTTAATTTAATCATTTCAACCTTCCTTTCATTTTATAAAGTATTGTGAACATTTGAATACTGAGCAGAATAACAAGTTTGTTTCGCTATAGTATATATTATTTCTATATATAAAATTATAATCTGATTAATATTCTATGTAAATACTTTTCCGAAAATAATTTCTCTATTTTAATTCATGTTTCTCATAAAGAAACAAGATCCTTAATTCAAGGAAGTATATTCCATAAATTAAGGATCTTGTTATAGATAATAAGTCAAGAAGTTTATTATAATAAATATCCATGTATAAATATCCATGGTCTCCCCATAAGAAAAAGTCCTCCTGATAATATTTATCCTCATATTACCAGAAAGACTCATTTGTTTCGATAACTGGATAACTCCGATGCCTGACACATAAGCTCTACATAAGGATAAAGAAGTTTTTCCTTTGTCAGGTTCCAGAGTACATGTGCCATTTCATCGCCGTCCATCTCAACAATGGGTGTTTTCATGCCAATCTTTATCATCATCCAGCTATTCCTCATGACTAATCTCTGACATAAACGTATCCATCCATAATGCGGCGGGCTGTACGTGTGACACCGCCCTTGACAATCCTCTCACCGGCCATTATGATATCTACGGCTGTTACTCCGCTGGCATGACCGAGGCAGATTACAGTCTGTCCAGGAGAGGGCTTCACAACCTCATTGACAATAGTACCTTCTATCATAGCCGCGGAGCCGGTGCCAATAGAAACCGTAATCGGATATGCCTTATGAAGAGCACCGACAGATACTGCGCGAACGCAGAGATCCATTTCTTCTGCCTGAACTTCATTTTTATCCATGTCAATATAGCTCTGGGGTTTGGAAATAATTGAAACCTTAGGCAGAGAGGTAGATTTTGTGCGTGCGTCCTCCCAGTTTTCTACAAAGCCGCACTTCTGAGCCGCCAGGCAGCGGATACGTTCTATTTGCTCCATGACATCCTTGTTTTCATTGAGTTCTGTTAGCTCGGTACCCTTAATGCCAAGATCACAGGCCCGGATGAATACAATAGTATTGGAGCAATCTATTACCGACACCTCAATAGGTCCATATCCGGGAACATCAAAAGTCTCCTTCTTCTTTCCAGTAGGAAGCAGTTTGCCTGTTCCGGCACCTGCAGGATCTTCAAAGTACATATCTATACGTGATCCTGTACCCGGAACACCCTTTATCCGCTCATCGCCATGCACCATAGCGCGTCCATTTTCCACTCGTACATGTTCCTCTATGATTTTGTTGGTATTTGTATTAAGGATACGAACCACTGTAACGGGCTCTACTGCAGTAACAAGGCCCTCATCGATGGCAAAGGGGCCCACTGCTGATGAGATATTGCCGCAGTTTGCCTTGCCGTCTACTCTCGGAATTACGATATCCACCTGCCTGAAGGTGTAGTTTACATCTACATCAGGTCTGTCGGATGGTGCAATGATAGCTATCTTGCTGGTAGACGATACTGTACCGCCCATTCCGTCTATTTGCTTGATATCCGGCGTGCCCATAACCTTCAGAAAAATCTCATCCCATTGCGACTTGTCTTCAGGCAGGTCCTTCTCGTGGAAAAATACTGCCTTGCTGGTACCACCGCGCATATAAACACAAGGATACTTTTTCATATACATACCATGTCACCCCTTTATAGTAAATCACATTTCTGCATGAAATGTGTTATAGTACCTTTTTAGCAGCAATCATACTAAATAGAGGATAATTAACCTCAGCCTTAAACTGCTCCACCCTCGAATAAGTTTCTTCTGGTGAATGAAGCTTCCTGGACACACATATCGCAGCTGGTTTTTCACAGATAAAACATTTTCTGGATGGCAAGCCAATATCATTTCGTCCTACCGGTACCCCGCAGCTATTCATCACATCTATATCAAGCATTCGCCCTCCCGGAATAAGCTCCTCGGCCTCTACGCATATTCTCTTGATCTCTTCAGCTTCATTATTGATAATTATAAAAAAAGCGGGACCATCATCACTTTGTAAAAAACTCTCAAAGGATAGCGCTTCACCCTTTGTTACCAAAAGCTCTTTAAAACTGCTGCAAAGCTTCCGGAAAATTATCCTGAATTCATTACTGGTTCTAAACTTTACCGGTACACACAGGGTAACCGTTACCAAGCAGCTTTGCCACTTTTCAACAAGCAGTTTCCTCATTTTCCATCTTTCTTCTCTTGCCTTCAATACCTTCTGCAATTCCTTATCCATTTTAGCTCCTCCGGCGTCAAAGCATCATTTAGTATTTTCCAAAAGGTGCAGCATAATAGCAACTGAAAGCAGGTCTGCGCATCCGCCTGGGCTTATTTTGCGCTTTATATACTCTTCATCCATCTTAAAAAGTTCTTGCCGCCCCTCTGGTGTCAATGCGCCGCCTAAAGCCAGAACAGTTTTGGCTGAATTTTGTACATATTCCATTACTTCAATACCGCACCTTGCAATCACGTTGGTATCAACTACATTTGCCATAAGATTTAGCAATACCTGCAAGTAAACATCATTCCTGCAGTATGCCCCTACAGAGAAAAGCTCCCGCATAACAGGCAATGCATATTTTCTTACTGACAAAAAACCTGAGGCTGCTTCACCACGGACTCCACGTATTCCATAGGATAAATAGAGTTCTCTTCCTTTCGTCATAGGAACGGAGGTATCCGTCAACAGGAAATCCTTCTCTGAAGCTTTGGCTATCACCCCTGCAGCATTACATATTTTTTCGGGTGAAAGCTCCCTATATGTGCTGTAGCAATAACCCGCTGCCGCTGCAAGTATTCCAAGCGAGAATATTGCACCCTTGTGTGTGTTTACGCCCATTGTTGCCGTAAACATTGCTTCTTCACATTCTATGCCCAGAGGCTTGAGCATGTCCAGAGTAGAAGCATCGATACGGCTCAAACCTCTGCCTATTTCCGCAAAGCCTTTAAAATATGGTGAGATCGCTGTGATGCTGTCAATAAAAGTATAGAAATCCATGTCTGTATGAGCTCCATTGCCAACACGGTCAACAAGCCCAGGCTTCGGTGATACTGAAACCTCAAAAAGAAGAGCCTGTTCACAGCAAATACCGACTCTTTCGCTAATATTAACAGCTGTTTCCATTAATTTGCACCTTTCTCCGGATAGGGTTCTGCCTTACTGATATCAGATTTTTGTACCCGCTTCCGAAAGCTTTCTTCCGACTGCTTGAAGGTCTTCAAGCATTTTAGCTATTTCCTGAGTCGCTTTTGCTTGCTCCTGAGTGATTGTATCGCTGTGTTCTACGTTCTTAAGCACACATTTAACTGAATCCTGAAATCTGCTAAGCATTTCATTTATTCTTTTGACTGAACTATTACTTTCATCAGCTAATTTACGTATCTCTCCTGCAACAATAGAAAACCCCCGTCCGTGTTCACCTGCACGTGCCGCTTCAATGGCTGCATTCAGTCCCAGTAAATTACTCTGCTGCGCAACATTTCTAATTATTTCCAATATGTCTGTAGTCTTGCTTACATCCTGAAAAGCAGTTTTGGCGATATCAGCCGCTTCATGACTTGCAGCCGCAAGCTCCTGTGATGAAGCTGTCAGTTCCTCAATTGCTGCAACTGCCTGCTCTATTGCAGTATAGATTTCAGCGGCATAACGCTGAGCCTGCTGTATATTTTCAGCCACACGCATGCGCTCCTCTTGCTTTGCTCTTGCAATCTTTACTGCTTCATTAACTGCTCTTTTGATAGAAGCATATCCAGAATCCAATATTTCTGTAGTCATACCATAATTCTTTGCTATCTCAGTAGGTCTCAGACTACCAACAATTCCTTGCACACCCATCTGCGAAAGCTGCTTGATCCGTTGCTCCATCTCAGCTTCTTCCTGCCACGGGCACATTATGATCTCCACATCAGATATGCTGAAGCTATGCTCGCTGATTACACCCGCATGAGCTACAATACCGATTTTTTTTATTCCCATTTCACTTATACGCTGTATTGGCTCCAAAAAATCACTGACAGTTGCCGTAATCTCGACTACCGTCTTTCCATAAAGCTTATTCAGAGCTTCAGCAGCAGCACCCCGGCTAATGAAAACATCAATATCATCATATTTTCCGATCCAATTCTTTGCTTCACTCATACGGCCTACGATTATCTGCAGCTCAACCCCTAATTCTTCAGCAGCCTGTGTAGCAATATCTTCCATTGCCTGTGACACAGCTACAAAAAGTACTGATTCCATCACATTCACCTCCCCTGTTATATAGCAGAGCTATGTCAGAAAACAAATGTAATACAATTCCAAATGCAGAAGGCTTCATTGCATTTTTTACTTGAGATGCAATGAAGCCTTATCGCATCTGTTGATACTATCATATAATTATACTTTAACACTTAGTGTTTATAACTAAACACTAAGTGTGCCTTTTTTTCTATTTATAAGTGGCTTTATCATCGGCCATACCAGCATTACTATGCAAGCTATCATAAGCACTGCTGTAATTGGTTTGGAGAATACACCAAGAATATTACCGTTCTCAAGCAGAATAGCTCTTCTCAGGTTGGATTCACACATTTCTCCAAGTACAAGACCAAGAATAAGAGCTGCAGCATTGAAACCCGTCTTGCTGAATGCATAGCCCAGAACACCCGCAATAACCATCAGCATTACATCACCTGTGCTGTTGGAAAGTGCAAAGCTTCCGATAGTAGCAAGCAGAGCTATGACAGTACCTAATATACTATATGGAATAGCAAGTATCTTGCTGAATACTTTTGCTATCCATATTGCAATAATAACCATAATAATATTAGTAACTATCATAGAAGCAAAAACACTGGAAAGAAATTCAGGTTGACGCTTAAGAAGCAAAGGCCCCATCTGTACACCCTTGAGCACCAGGGCAGACATCATAACAGCAGCTGCATTACCTCCGGGGATACCTAAAGCAAGGAGAGGCACCATAGAACCACCTGTAGCAGCATTGTTTGCTGTTTCTGAAGCTGCAACGCCCTCAGGTGCCCCCTTTCCATACTTCTCCGGTGTTCTAGAGCTTTTAACCTCTGCCGTGTAGCTGAGGAATGAAGCAATTGTAGCCCCTGCGCCCGGAAGTATACCAACAACGGTTCCTATAACACCTGAACGGATTATAGTCCATTTCATCACCCAGAGTTCCTTTAATGAGGTAAGCTTTGTTTTAACCTTTCCTTCATTCTTGCCTACGTTCTCTAATTTAGTACGCTTTACAGTCTGTTTGAGCACCTCTGTAATAGCAAACATACCAATCATCACAGGAATCATCTCTACCCCTGAAAGTAAGGTGGAACTGCCCCATGTAAATCTTGCAAAGCCGTCCAGAGGGTCCATGCCTATAGTAGCCAGCCACAGGCCTATAAGACCGGAGATAATTGTCTGTATTACATTGCCACCGTCAAGGCAGGTTAAAACCGAAAGTCCCAGAAAAGAAACTGCAAACAGCTCGGAAGGCCCGAATTTAAGAGCAGCACTTGCTAGCTGGGGTGACAAAAGGAACATTGCAACAGCGGCAAGAGTACCTCCAATTGCTGAAGTTATCAGAGAAATACCCAATGCTTTGCCTGCTTCGCCTCTTTCGGTCATCGGATAACCGTCAAAGGTTGTAGCGGCACTGGAGGGAGTTCCCGGTATCTTAAACAGAATAGCTGTAATGCCGCCTCCGGTTATAGCTGCACAATAGACAGAAACAAGAAATGCAATAGCAACCAGTGGGGACATTGTGTAGGTGAAGGTCATGGCCAGAACAACAGCCATGGAAGCACTAACTCCGGGCAAAGCTCCGAATATTACTCCAAGCACTGTCCCGCCGACAATATATAGAAAAGTAACAGGGTTCAAAACAATTTGAAAACCCGATATCAATAAATCCATTGTACTATCCCTCCTTATTAAAGTGTTTCAAGCATCAGAGCAAAATCACGGAAAATTCCTATGCCTCTGGGCAGCATAATGGACAAACCCTTTGAGAACAGGAAGTATAAAATTACAACGCTCAGAAATGAATACAGTAAAAGGTTCGGGATGCGTTTCTCACCTAAAAGTCTTGAATATGCCACTGCAAATAAGAATGATCCTGTTATAAAGCCAAGATACTCCAATGCAAATGCATAAACTAACATGGCTGCAATACCTAAAAACAACTTGTTCTTAAGTATACCCTTAAAGTTTATCTTCTTTATTGTACTGAGATTTCTCTCCTCCTTGGGTGTTCTTTTATAAATATTGTACATGTTAATTGCTATAAAAAACACCAGAAGCATGAGAAGCATCTGCGGCCACTGAGCCCCGTCCATGTTGCCCGGCTGCGGCTCAGGTGCAATGGAACCTACATAAAAGTAACAATAAATAAAAAATAAAGCCATGGCACCGTTAAACAATAATTGGATAGCCAATTTATTATCCCTCACTTCCATTTTGCCACTGCTTTGTATGGTTTTTAGCCATCCAAAGCAGTGGTTGATAATTATTACTATACTATTAATTACTTACCCAATATTGTTTTCATTGTCCCATAGTATTCTGACCATATCTTTGTAAAGTCTTCTCTGTTAGCAAAGCCTTCGCGGTCACTAAGAGCTACGGATTTCTTCCAATCATCCCATTCCTTGGATTGGCAAACCTTTACTGCAGCGGCCTCAAAGGCATTTATAGCCTCTTCAGGTGTACCCTTTTTTGCAACTATTCCTCTCCATGGTCCGATATATGCGTCATATCCAAGCTCCCCAGTGCTTTCTATATCAGGAACTGTTGAAGCTCTCTTTTCACTGAGTATTACAATACCCTTCATATCGCCGGATTCCAGGTAGGCATTTGCATCAAACGGGCTTGTGAGAACCATGTCCACATGGCCGCCGATAACAGCTGCATTTGCTTCTGCACCGCTTGAGTATGGTACCAACGGTACATCTATTCCGGCTTTTTCAAATAACTGATTTACTGAAACAGCGTCAATACCTGCAACTGACATAAGTCCGATCTTTGCTTTTCCAGGGTTTGCCTTGGCATATTCCACCAACTCTTTGAAGTTGTTATACGGAACGTTCTTGCCTGCAAGAATGATGTTTGCATCCTGTACCAATCTTACTACAGGTACTGTTTCGTTTAATATATCAAAGTTAGTTGTCTTATTAACAGCCGCTATAAGGTGGGAAGGAGTATACATTGCGAAGGTATATCCGTCAGCAGGCTGCTTGTTGAGGAACTCAGCACCTTTTACACCGGAAGCGCCTTCAACATTATTAATAGTTATCGGAACGCCAAGTTCTTTTTCCATTAATGGAGCAAAAGCTCTGATTGTTGTATCAGTTCCGCTTCCAGGTCCGAAAGGAATAACGATTTCGATTTTCCTTTCAAATTTCCATTCTTTTGCTTCTGATGATGCTCCCGGAGCTGCTGCTTCCTGAGCAGGCTTGGAAGCACAACCTGCAAGTAATGACAGTGTCAGAACTATGCATAGTACCAGTGCTAATTTCTTTTTCATTTGAAAATCCCCCTTTTATTTTTTTATAACACACGCGGTATAATATTTACCGCCCGTGGTAACACAATTATTTTTTCGGGCACCTTTTCAATGCTTGCCTTTTCAATTGCTGCCTGCAGGTTTGGTGCCCATTCGAGCATCATTTCGTTAAGATCTTCCTCCATAACATTTTCCGAAACGATAATTACCCTGCCTTTTGTCATTGCTCTCGCATACATAAAGGCTTTGTTGCTTCCGACATTGTAGCCTTCTTTTCTGAACCTTTCAACTACTTCATGAGGAGTTTCCGCCTCAACCAACCACTGCCGGAATACCCCTTCTCCAATACCGTCCTCTGCATTTGCATTCAGAATATATACACAGCCCGGCCTTCCCAAAGGTTCTGCAACAGACAGCGCTTTCTGGGCCTGGTAAAGGTTGGAGTCTCTGGGATAGCCCCCTGGACTGGTGATTACTATATCCGCCAGACCATGAATCTCTACCTCGCTGACCTTCTTACAGATTTCCACTCCTTTTGCATGTGCTTCTTCAATTTCCCCGACAACAAATGCAATATCTTGTTTGTGCGGGTCCTGAATTGCATTAACCATAAACCTTACATTTACCTTTTTTGCAGCCTCCAAAGCCGCCTCATGGAATGGATTTCCATAAATGAAGCCCATTGCCGGCTCAAACGGTCTGATTGGCAGAGAATGATGTATCTTCAAGGTATCCAGTCCCGCCACACCGGGAACAATACTTTTTCTTCCGCCGCTGTAGCCTGCTGCATGATGCGGTGCAATCAACCCTGTGGTTATAACAAATGTGCTTTCGACAACTGCTTTATTAACATACAGAGGTAAGCCGGAGGCAGTATTACCCAGAAATATCATGCTCTCCTTGTCTGTACAATCGTGTTGAATAACCTTATGCTTTTCTTTATACTCTGCCCCGATGATGTTTGTGATTTCTTCATCAGTGCTTGCTCTATGACTGCCGGCAGCAACGATGAATTTTATATTCTCTGCAGGGACTCCAGCAGCAGACAGTCTTTCCATAATTTCCTTAACAATGATCCGATTTGGTCCGGGTCTTGTGTGATCGTTCACTACTATCAGAACCTGCTCGTTCCTGCTCACCATGTTCTCTAACCGGTCGGAGCCGATTGGGTTATCCATAGCCTCTTTTAGCAGCTGCTCTGCTGGAGTTGTTACCTTTGGGACATCTACATCAATTACCTGCAACTCAATATCATCACTGATGAAAGCCTCTTGTGCAGTTTTTCCGTAGGGAACACTAATTTTCGCCAATAAACATCACTCCTCTCCCTCAACACGTTTTCCCGATAAAGCTTTAATTTTATACCTGCTTTATCACATCAATCACACTGCTGTCACGGTAATAAACCAAGCCTACAATTTTCTCCTTGTACGAAATTGCCTTTGGCTTACCCGTTATTTTCTCTGCTGTCCTTTTTAATTCCTCAATAGTGCTAAGCTCAATACCAGCTGAAGTCAACCTGTCAATCAGATCCTGGCGCAGCGGATTAACTGCCACACCATATTCTGTAACAAATACATCTACTGTATTGCCTGGAGTTATAATTGTATTTACTCTATCAAGGATTGTCGGTATTCTCCCTCTAACAAGCGGCGCCACAACAATAGTCAGCTTTGCTCCGGAGGCAGTATCCGGATGTCCCCCGATAGCGCCTCTGATAACTCCATCTGACCCTGTCAGTACATTTACGTTATAATCCGCATCAATTTCCAGGGCACTTAATACGACCATATCCAGCTGTTCCACCGCCGATCCCTCCAAGCCGGGGCCTGCGTAATGATGACCGCTTACTTCACAATGAAACGGGTTTTCTCTTATGCTTCTGGCAGCTTCAAGATCGAAATCCTGAACATCCAGAAGCTTTTTTATCAATCCCTCCTCATGAAGCTTGACCATCGCACCGGTAATTCCACCCAGCGCGAAATCTGCCTTAATAGCTTTATTCAGCATTTTCTCCCTCAGGAACCTTGTTACTGCGAGTGCTGCACCCCCGGTCCCCGTTTGGAAAGAAAAGCCTTCTTTGAAATATCCTGAGTTTTCCATTATATCAGCAGCCGATTTTGCTATTTTTAATTCTCTCGGGTTGGTTGTAAATCTGGTTGCACCGCTTGAAATACCTTTTGGATTACCTATTTCATCCACTTTTACAATAAAATCTACATCAATTTCCGGGATGGCACAAGGGGTATTCGGATAGGCAACAATATTATTCGTAAGAATTATTGTCTTGTCTGCATAATGCGCATCTACCATAGCATATCCCAAGGATCCGCAATCGTAAGAATTATCACCGTCTCTGTTATAACCGTTGGAATTTCCCGCGCAGTCACATGCCGGTACACCAAGAAACGCAACATCTATTTTCAGTTTTCCGGAGGCTATGGCATAAGCCCTGCCGCCATGGGAGCGAAAAACCACCGGTGAATCCATCAATCCATTTGAAATAGCATTAGCAAGCTCTCCTCGGAGACCACTTGTCTCTATACGCTTTACTACACCGTTTTTTATATGCTCAATCATCGGCTCATGACAGTCAGTTAATGAGCTGGCTGCTACAACCAAATCCTTATAGCCCATCCTGGCAAGTGTATCAATGACCATATTTACTATGTAGTCACCATTACGGAAGTGGTGGTGAAATGATATTGTCATTCCATCTTTGAGTCCGGACATTTCAACTGCCTTTTCCAAAGACTCCGCTATTTTTTTTCTACGCCCTTCCGGAGCTTTAAGCTCCTCCTCCAAGGCTGTCCCTCCGTTGCGTTTACCGTCAAATGCTTTCAACTGTCCTATCCCTTCTATGTATTCCGGGAACTCAACCCCTAGTATGTTTCTCATAAAGCATTCCCCCCTACACTCTTTTATAAATGCCGGCTGCTTCTGCAAGCTCAAGTATACGTTCTGCTCTGATTACTACCGGCTTATCAATCATCTTGCCATTGAGGCTGATTACCCCAAGGCCTTTTGATTCAGCTTCTTTTAGTGCTTCGATTACTCTCTCAGCATGGTCAATTTCCTTTTGTGTGGGGGTGAATATCTCTATTACAGGTGCGATTTGCCTTGGGTTAAGCACTGACTTTCCGTCGAATCCCAAGTCTTTTATAAGCTGAACCTCCTTGCGGAAGCCCTCTTCGTCGTTTATATCGGAAAATACCGTATCCAGTGCCGCTATACCTGCCGCTCTGGCAGCTATTACAATCTGTGATCTCGCTGCGAAAAGCTCTACTCCTGAGGCAGTTCTTTTAGTCTTGAGATCAGTTACATAATCCTCTGCACCCAGTGCTATACCTATCAGGCGGTTGCTTGCCACTGCTATGGAGTATGCATTAATTACCCCCAACGCACTCTCTATGGCAGCCATCATGCCTGTACTGCCCACCTCAATGCCGTATTTCCTTTCACACTCGGTAATATAGTTGTCCACATCAATAATATCCTGTGCTGTTTCAGATTTCGGAAGTCTTATTACATTTATACCGGCTCTTACCATAGCATCGATATCTGCCTTACCGAATTCAGTATCCAGCGGATTTATTCTAACAACCCTCTCCACATTTCCATAGTTCAAGGTGGTCAAAGCATTGTAAACGAGAAATCGCGCTGCATCCTTCTCTGCCAGCTTTACTGAGTCCTCCAGGTCAAACATCAATGAGTCGGCGCCATACAGGTGCGCATCCTTCATCAAACCCGGATTATTCCCCGGTACAAACATCATTGTTCTTCTAAGTCTAACTTTTTGAAATGCCATATTACTCACCCCATTTATAGTCTGTATACCCGGTTGCTCTATAGTAAGCTGCCAGGACTCTTGCCTTTATTGTGCAATCCAATGCCCCTCTGTCATTTGCAGCTACCTTTACATCTTTTGCACCCAGGTTTAAAAGGGCTTGTGTTATAACCTCTCTTATCTGTTCCCCAAACTGTTTTTCAACAATGCTTCTTAGGTCGATTTCTATGCCTTTTTCGCCCTGTCCAAGGGTTATCATAATGTCACCGGACTCAAGTGTACCAGCAGAAGCAGTGTTTTTTATTTGCATGGCTACACGACCTTTCAATTAAGTTACTTTATGTTCTTTCATATATATAATTTAAGACATTTTCTATCAATCAGAAAACGCAGGGATTATTCCTGTACCTCAAATTATTTACTTATCTAGTCTGTTTTTATTTTGAACGAATCTGAGCTGTCCTCCGGCAATAATCAATTCCACTTCTCTGTCGGTCAGCTCTGCGATTACTTCAAAAGAATTATTTTTTGTTTTGTTTAGGACTTTAAGGCGCTTGTTTCTGCTTTGAAGGATTATGTCCTCTATAAATAGCACATCGCCCTGTTCAATACTGTCATAATCATTGATATTTGAGAAAACAAGCGGCAACACACCATGATTTACAAGGTTGTTTTTATGAATCCGCGCCATGGATTTAGCAATTACTGCCTTAATGCCAAGAAACATTGGAGCAAT
>CAZUGK010000003.1:65567-72446 GCA_964619815.1 uncultured Clostridiaceae bacterium
AACCCTGTCCGTAATTATCCCCTCCAATTATTATGCCTTTTCCATATTCCTTTGCTCTTAGGTGGAAGCCGGGATCAATCCGACCGAATGTAATTTGGCTGATAGCCGGAATATTGGAACGCAAGGCAGAAAATTGTGCATTAGCAGGAATAATATCATCTGTAGTGATATTATCTCCATACTTGGCAACGACCCTTGCCTCAAGCAGTTCATCCATAGAATCATTGACCGGCATTGGCTTAATGTTAGGTCCCCTTACAATTTCAACCTTCCCTGCTGATTCTGCCGGTTTTATTATCATATTATCATCGATAATATATTTTTCCGGCTCCTCTATACTTTCAAGGATGACTGGATCTATAACAGCTCTGGGATCTGTAATATAACCGGTTAATGCTGTAGCTGCAGCAACCTCAGGACTTGCAAGGTAAAGATAGGCATCCATTGTGCCGCCTCTGCCTTTGAAATTTCTGTTGGAGGTCCTCAGTGAAATACCTCCTGTACTCGGAGCCTGCCCAATACCGACACATGGACCGCAGCCGCACTCCAACACCCTTGCCCCTGAGGCAACAAGCCTGGATATGATTCCATCCCTTAGAAGCATGCTGAATACCTGACGGCTTCCTGGAGCAATACTGAGACTGACATTTTCATTAACTACCTTGTTTTCCATAATCTTTGCCACTTTTGCAAAGTCAGTATATGAGGCATTAGTACAGCTTCCGATAAAGACTTGATTTACCTTTACCTTCTTAAGCTCAGAAGCCTTCACTACATTATCAGGCATATCAGGCTGGGCGACCAGAGGCTCCAGCACATCCATATCTATTTCCAGGACTTCATCATATTCCGCATTTTTGTCTGGATAAAGCGCAATCCAATCCTTTTCTCTGTTTTGGTTGACAAAGAACCGATGAACCTGCTCATCACTAGGAAATATGGAAGTTGTTGCGCCTAATTCTGCACCCATATTGGCAATAGTAGACCGGTCAAAAACACTCAGATATTTAAGACCCTCGCCGGTATACTCAAAAACCTTGCCCACCCCGCCTTTTACAGTAAGCCTTCTCAGCATTTCCAGAATTACGTCCTTCGCAGATACTCCACCCTTTAGTCTACCTTTCAGGTTCACATTTACAACATATGGCATCTTTATAAAAATCGGTTCACCCGCCATGGCCATAGCTACATCCAAGCCGCCCGCGCCGATGGAAAGCATACCTATAGCTCCACCGGTAGGCGTATGACTGTCTGATCCAAGCAAGGTTTTGCCTGGTATGCCAAAACGTTCAAAATGTACTGTGTGGCAAATACCATTACCGGCTCTTGAGAGATACAGTCCGTACTTTTTAGCTATTGATTGAAGATAAAGATGGTCATCAGGATTTTTGTTATCTGCATAAAGAAGATTATGATCAATATAGCTTACTGACTTTTCTGTCTTTACTCTTGGAATATCTAGTGTTTCGAAAGCAAGGTATGCTTGTGTTCCTGTAACATCGTGTGTAAGCGTATGATCAATTCTTATAGCGACCTCTTCGCCTGGAGACATACTTCCGGAGATAAAATGGCTCTCTATGATTTTTCTTGTAATGCTTTTATTCATACTCTTCACCTAGGATTTATAGAAGTTAATCAAGCAGCCTGCTGCTATTATACTCTTTTCATCCTTTGTCAGATCACCTACGGAAAGAATAAATTCAGTGACCATATCGCCAATTACATAGGCTTTTATCTCAGACCTGCCCTCAAGAATTGCATTCTTCAAATCAGGTATGAACACATAATCATCCTTCTTAAACACAGGCTCTTCCTTTACAATAAACGGAACCATACCCCAATTAATCAGGTTGGATCTGTAACGCTTTGTAGCATATTCCTTAGCAAGGTTTGCCCATGCGCCAATTACCCGCTGGCAAGAGGCCGCCTGTTCCCTTGCTGAGCCATCCCCAGGTCTGTTTGCATAAATTGTACTGCCTATTCCTACCTTTTGGGGATCTATGCTCTCAAAACCTTTTATTGTTCTTATCTTCTCGTATACTTTCCTGATTTCATCAGAGGTTAAGCTTGGATCCCCGCCATTTCCCCTTTCAATTTCATGTTTTTGTACGTCCTTTGTCTTTCCGACATATGAAGGATCCTTTCTGCCAAGAGTAAATTCAGCAAGCCTGAGCGGATTCGACCTGAAGGAAGAGGTTTCTCCGGATGGAATCAACTCATCAGTTGTAGTTACAGGGTCTGTGATATAAGTTACAACCTTTAGCAGTAAATCCTCAGTCAGGCTTGGTATTTGCGGCCAGTCCTTTATATTCGGACCAAACTTAAGCTCTTCAGATGCATCTGCCCTTCCGACATTATACAATACGCGTTTGTCATATATGCTCCTGTTAAAATAATACTTCGGTTTTGTATAGTCCACATCTATTTCTGTTGCTGCCGTAAGTTTTCCGCCGTTGATTGCCGTAGCGGCAATAGAACGTGCGTCCATTAATGCAACGGAGGAAAGCTGCCCTTCCGTTGGCTTTGAACCTTCCCTGTTAGGAAAGTTTCTGGTGGCATGTCTTATAGAAAACTCCTGGTTGGCTGGTGTATCACCGGCTCCGAAGCATGGACCGCAGAATGCTTCCCGCACTATTACCCCTGCACTCATCAGCTTCTCAATAGTACCATTCTTGACAAGCTCCATATAAATAGGCTGGCTGCCCGGATAAACACTCATTTTGAATGTTCCGTTACCGATGGACTTTCCATCCATAATGTCGGCCACATCAACGATATTGTCGTAAGTACCACCAGAGCAACCCGCTATAATTGCCTGATCAACATAGATTTCCCCATTTCTCACCTTACCGGTAAGATCAAATTTCAGGTTAGGAACATCAAACTGCTTAAGACCTTCAGTCTGAACTTTGTGCAAAATGTCAAGTGCATTTGCCTTGAGCTCCTCAATAGTATATATGTTGCTTGGATGGAAAGGCATTGCTATGGTTGGCTTAATAGTGGAAAGGTCTACGTAGACCAGACCGTCATAGTATGCAATTTCCTGTGGTTCGAGCTTTGCATAATCCTCTGCCCTTCCGTGTATTTCGTAAAACTCCCTGACTTTGCTGTCTGTACACCATATGGAGCTCCAGCAGGTGGTTTCTGTGGTCATGACATCTATGCCGTTTCTGTATTCGACATCAAGATTGGCAATGCCATCCCCAACGAACTCCATGACCTTATTTTTAACATACCCATTTTTGTACACACTACCTATTATTGTGAGTGCAATGTCTTGCGGTCCGACTCCTTTCTGAGGCTTTCCCGTGAGGTATATGGCTATTACTCCGGGCCTTTTCAGATCATAGCTTCTGCCGACAAGCTGCTTTGCAAGCTCTCCTCCGCCTTCCCCTACTGCCATTGTCCCCAATGCACCGTATCTTGTATGGCTGTCGGAGCCAAGTATCATTCTGCCGCACTTACTCATCATTTCCCTGTTATAGGAATGAATAACTGCAATATTGGGTGGTACATATACTCCACCATACTTTTTTGCAGCAGAAAGGGCAAACATGTGGTCATCTTCGTTTATTGTCCCACCTACAGCACAAAGACTGTTATGGCAGTTAGTCATAACAAACGGAACCGGAAATTCTGTCATACCGCTTGCTCTGGCAGTCTGAATTATACCAACATAAGTGATGTCATGGGCAGTTAAAACGTCAAACTTTATTTTAAGATTGTTGTCATCATTGGAGGTATTATGACTTTTTATAATTGAATATGCAATAGTTCCTTCTTTTGCCTGCTCCCTTGTTACTTCCCTGCCGGTTCTGTTTTTAATTGCGGCAGAAGCGTTTATGTCGTCTGCTATTATTTCTTTTCCTTTTAGAAGATAAACACCGGTATCGTAAAGTTTAACCATCAGCATACAACCTTTCATTTAAATATAGTAAATATATTATATAAGAGTATATATTTCTGATCCTCTCTTATAAAGACATACCCTTCCATCTTAAAAGACACTGCAAGTAATTGCTTGTTTACATATGGAGCCGGCTATTTTTCACCCGCTTTATAGAATGCTGTTCCCCTCATAAGCATACGGGCCGTCCTGTAACCAATTGCCCACTTGACATCTATTGATCCGTCCAATCCTGCTTCGAAATCCACACCCGCCTGCATAATGCCTCCGGGATGTCCGATCAAAAGCTTTTCAGAATCAAAATCATCCCTTACCAATTGGTTAACAATTGTCCCCTTGATCACCGCAGCAGAAGCTGTGCACATTGCGCCGGTCAGGGCGTAGTTTTTATGGGTTTTCTGCATAGACATCATTCTGCAGAGTATATCGTAGCTGTATTGACTGATTTTCTTTCCGTTTGCCGCTGTATAATCCTGTGGAGCAGAAACCATAGCCAGCTTTGGGACTGTAGGAGATTTTATCCTTGAGTCGTTATAATCCGTAATAAATCCAAGCTTAACCGCCGCAGCCCCCCTGATTCTTTCCAGAAGAGCCATAAGCTCAGTATTTGAATCTATCTCATTGGGCAGTTCATACCCTTTCATTCCGATATCCTCTGCTCTGATAAAAGCAAGCGGGTTTGAGGAGTCCACAAAGGAGATATTTATAGAGCCAAAACTCGGAACATCAATTTCATCCACTGCATTTCCGGTGGGTAATAGTTTTCCGGTCACCGAACCGGCAGGGTTTTGAAAGGCCATTTTTATACAGGCTGAGGTCCCGGGTACGCCGGCAATCTCAAAATCCCCATCGTAGAGCACCTTGTTATTTCGAGTGGGCACATAAGCATATATGATTTTATCAGTATTCACATTGTGTATTCTAACTGTTGTTACGGGGTCTGTAGTCTTAACCAAACCACATTCAATCGCGTATGGGCCTACTGCTGAACACATATTTCCGCAGTTTCCCTTATAGGAAACAATAGGTTTGTCAACAGAAACCTGCGCAAATAAATAATCCACATCATAGCTGTCATTATCCGGCTTGGATATAATTGCAGCTTTGCTCGCTGTTGCTACTGCACCTCCCAGGCCGTCGATCTGAAGGTGATCCGGGCTTCCCATAAGAGACAGCAGCATTTCAGGCCACAAGCTCCGATCTTCAGGAATATCTGATTCCAGAAAAAATATTCCTTTGCTGGTTCCACCCCTGAAAAGAGTACACTGTACTTCCTTTAGCATAAGCCCCTCCTCTATAAACCAGGTATGCTTTGGGCGCTGCCTATTGACAATATTTCCTCAACAACATTTGATGCATCCTCCGGGCATGTATCCTTTATCAGTGCCAGGGCTTTGGATTTCACTTGTTCCCTGGAAAGGGGGTTATCAACGCTTCCGGAAGCATCTGTAATCTCTTTTACCAATATTCTTCCGTCTTTGCAGGTAACTTTTAGTTCACATCCCCAATGTCCAGGATATACATCCGTAAACCGCTTTTCGGGAACTACCTTTACTTTGGCCAGTAAAGCCCTGACCTCCGGATTATCAATGTTTTCCTGCATAAACTGTTTCAACGTCACCTCTCCGAAAATAAAGGCACAGGCTACAGTGAACGGAGTTGAGAATTTTGCATCGATGGGTTTTACCGGATTAACGCTTCCTTCACTTACCCCGCACTGCTTATAGCCTACCAAATATGTTGCAACCTCAACACTTTCAATATCATCCTTTGTGACAGCATGTTCATTTTTAACTGCCAGTGCGGCATCAATAGTACAATGTGTGCTTCTGCAGCATGGATACGGTTTATTGTCCATAAACATAAGCTCATACTTATTACCTAAATCCTTTGAAACCAGGCTCAAATCATACTGGTCGGACATTGCAGCGAACAAACCTCCGTCTTTAGCATCAAGAATATGCTCCGGACCTGTCATACCGGATTTTGCAAGCAATGCAGCCTCTGTACCGCTTACCGCTGCCCTAGCCGGGTGAAGAATCTTGCAGCTTGCACCGTCTCCAAGAAATGCCCACATACCAAAGGACTGTGTACCTGCCATTCCTAAAGCGGATAGTGTTTTTTCCGCATCCAGCTTCAAAAGCTTAGCGGCAGCAGCTGCTGCACCGAAGGTTCCCGCTGTAGCCGTAACATGCCATCCTCTGTTGCGATGGCTGGACACACCAAAACCCATGCCTATTCTTGACATGGTCTCATATCCGCATATAACTGCTTCCAGAAATTCCTTTCCGCTGCATCCCAGATATTCTGCCAGACTCCACGCAGCAGGAATAACTACAGTACCTATATGAGTCTTTGAATTTGTGTGGACATCATCTAGTTCAAGGGTATGACCCATCATTGCATTCAAAAAAATTCCTGTAAGCAAAGGAACCCTTCTGCTCTGTCCCCAACAGCTTACATTCTTGCCGTTTCCGGCAATTTCATAATATGTGTCTGCTACGTCTTTTATAAGCTTGTGATTTGCCGCACCAAGAGCAGCTCCGATAGAATCGAGTATGCACAGTTTTGCAGTTTCCTGTACCTTGACAGGGACATCCTCCAATTTCAGTCCGGATATAAATTCAGCCAATCTTCGCAATTCACTCATTTATAAAACCTCCCGCAAACTTTTTAGAAATGATTATTTTATGGTGTGATTTTTATAACTGATAATTACTTAGTATACCAATACAAAATATCGATGAATATTGTTTTATTATACTTTTAATTATATAATTAGGTTGCGGGTATAATCAAATAGCTATAATTTTATGCCCCGTATAACTTTTTGCTATACCTATAAGAGGAGATGGTGTTTACTATGACAGAACGTGAATTGTTATATGTAAAAACAATCGCAGATGAGCAAAGCATTTCAAAAGCAGCGGACAAGCTCTTTTTAAGTCAGCCCTCTCTCAGCAAGTGCATTC
>CAZUGK010000004.1:0-248 GCA_964619815.1 uncultured Clostridiaceae bacterium
GGAGCTCTTCGCCGGCAAGCTGGCAGTTGAAGGCCAGACAGTACGTATACCCAGCAACCATAACCTTGAATGCAAAGTAAAATATGATACAGCAGGGGCCATTAGTATCAAAATTTCATGGGAAGACGATACTGAGGTAGAAGAATAGGAGCCTGAAACAGAGGACTAGTACTAATACATGATTAAATCAGGGGGAGTTTATCTCCCCCTGATTATAACCTTTTCAGGGAGTGATTGTTTTGACCGCT
>CAZUGK010000004.1:258-27423 GCA_964619815.1 uncultured Clostridiaceae bacterium
ATGAAGTCCTAAGCAATTATGACATCAAAGTTGAGGGAATCAGGAATGAGTCGTACAAGGACAAAAAAGGTGTGTGGTGGGTACAGACACCTCAAGGCTATAAGATATTAAAGAAAATATCCAATTCAGAAGATACACTGAAGTATATCCTGTCAACTGTCAAACATTTAACTAATAACGGTATACGCATACCCAAAGTCAACATCGCCAGAGACGGCAGAGACTATGTCAATATTGACGGCACCTGCTATGTCCTTTCAGACGCTGTAAATGGAAGAAATCCTGTATATGAATCTCCTCAGGAACTGGAGGCGGTTGTTAAGGAAATGGCAAGGTTCCATCGGGCTTCGGCAGGTTTTTCCCTTCTTCCCGGTACCAAACCTAAAGTTCACCTTGGAATATGGACTGAGGATTATCAGGAACAAATAGATGATATGGAGAAGTTCTATAAACAGGAACAGGCTCAAGAACAAACCGACGCTATAGGTAAGTTAATTCTCCGGGAGTTTCCCGAATTCTACAGCCGGGCAATGAAAGCCATAAATGGTTTAAAAGGTTCTGAATACAAGGAGTGGGTTGATAAGGTAAGTAAGACCGGCGGTCTCTGTCATCAGGATTTTGCAGCAGGAAACCTGCTTCTGGATCCCTCAGGCAACATGTATGTGCTGGATACTGACTCTATAACCATAGATATACCCGCCAGGGATATCAGGAAAATTTTCAACAAGGTTATGAAGAAAATCGGGAGTTGGAACATCGAGCTTGCCAGAAAAATGCTGGGCTACTACCAATCCGAGAATCCCCTTTCCCCGTCAGAGTGGCATGTAGTCAAGCTGGACCTTCTGTTCCCCCATCTTTTCATAGGTGCCATGAATAAATACTATTACAAGAGGGATAAGGAATGGTCAAACGAAAAATACCTTCTAAGGCTAAAAGAAATGTCTGCCTTTGAAAAGACCATAATACCGGTGCTTGATAATTTTGAATCCCTTTTGCCTAAACAACTCAGTAGGAAGGAATGAGCAGCTTGGATAACTATATGGAAAATTCAAACAGTCTTGGTAAGCTGGCACTTGATGTATTAAGTAATTATGACATCTCACCATCAGCTGTAACAGTAATCCAAAGTGGAAGTATAAAGACGGTATGGAAAATCCAGACCGCCAGTGAAACGCTTTGCCTCAAGAGGCTGAAGCAGACCTATGACAAGGCTCTCTTCTCAGTCAATGCCCAGGTTTATATCAAAAGCAAAGGAGGAAATGTTCCCGAAATAATGCCTAACAAAAGCAATCAGCCAATAACCATTTATAATGACCAGCTGTTTGTTGTTTATGAGTGGTTGAACGGGAGAGATCTCCAATTCGGTATAAGTCAAGACCTGGAGCTGGCTGTCAAAGGGCTGGCTAAGTTCCACAGGTTTTCAAAGGGCTACAATCCTGTTGAAAATTCAAGAACCTCGTCCAAACTGGGTAAGTCACCGGAGCAGTATGCTTCAATGAAAAAGAAGTTCGCAGAATGGAAAGCAGTTGCCGCAAATAATGCTTCGGCATCCCACCATTCAGCTTACCTGAAATACGCCGATTCCATGATTGCCATAGCAGGTCTTGCTATAGAGCTCATAAATAAATCGTCCTATGGCAGCCTAACCGACCTGGGCTCCGACTCCATAGTCCTGTGTCATCAGGATTACGGCAAGGGCAATGCTCTTATGACCGACAACGGAATATATGTGCTGGACTTGGATGGTGTGACCTATGATCTTCCCGTCAGGGACTTAAGGAAAATAATAGGGAAACAGGCTGAAAACAGAAACCAGTGGAGTATAGGCCTTATTAACGAGGTCACAGATTGGTATACCCAGGTAAACCCTATGGATAAAAACGAAAAGCATGTCTTGTATATAGACCTGCTGTTCCCTCATTGGTTCTTTGGCCTTGTAAAGAATATTTACCAGTCTAATAAATCTGTAAAGCCAGCAGAAATTGAAAAGATATGCCAGTTAGAGCAGGCCAAAGTCCCGCTTTTGTATTCCTTGCTGCGAGAGAGTGAATAACTTGAAAATTGCAATGATATGTACGGAAAAGTTTCCCGCACCTCCTGTTGCAGATGGTGCGATTTAATTATATGGTGATTATGCCTAAGGCCATATTAAGCATATGGTTTTATTAGAGCTATAATGCAACTAATGGGCCGATGTCTGTCATTGACATCGGCCCATTAAAATTTTCTTCCTTCATATTCAGTTCAATTTTTTCCATTTTCACAAAACTTGAATCATATACTTATGCAGGTCTAGCAAGGCCTTTTATCCTTTTTTTCCTTCTTTTCCTCTTTTTCCTCTTCGCAGACTGCATTGATATTGATTATCACCACATTGTTCATCACAAATATGAACTTAATCTTTTTTGGGCAGCAGCATTCTTCATTGCAATGACAGTCTTCGTCCTCTTCCCTGGAATTCATCATTTCTTTTACAGCTTCCATGTTTCCTGCGAGAACTTTTGCTGCTTCACATGACAGCAATTCCGGCATCTTTACATATTCCATAAATTCACCTCCTTTCGTATATTGGGTAGGGAATCAAACCGGCTCGTCTTCTTCCACTAGCATAATATGACTTGTACATTGTTTTGTTACCGATTGTACAAAAAACTGTTATAATGAAGCCTTTTAACAACCAAGGAAGCCTTTTATGAAACTCGCTTAGGTCGCTTTGTATAGACGCTCCTACCCGTCGTGAAAAGAAAATGAGACGACCTAAAAGTGTTCTAGATCGCCCCTGTTTTTTACATTTTAACTTATTTTCTCACTATTCCCAAAACTCCGTGAGCCAAGACCTGCATTCCAGTTCCTTCTTCCTTACAGTTAATTGTTTTTCCGCTTCATGTATATCCCTTTTACACCTGGCAAGCAGCTTTCTGTTCAAATTTTGCCTAGGTATCAGCCTAAGTATTTTCTCGGCCTCTTCCATCCTTGCTTCAAGCACTGCCACTTCCAGCTTTAATTGACTCAACTCATTAACCTGTTTTTCCCAGTTTGAGCCCTCTTGATCATGGTCTCTGCCACCTATTTTTATATGGCAACTGTCTGTCTTCTCTTCAGTTTCTCCTGTACTACAGTGTTTATTGCACTCATCTGCTGTGTTGTCTATACCTATGGTCACATTACAAAAAACAAGCTTGACATTTGTTGAATTGCAATTACAATCTAAAGTACAGTTCTGCCCCATTATTACTTCCTCACCGGATTGGTGGTCTATAATCGTTTTTAATATCTCCGGGTTCTCAGCCAACACTTCTGCAAACTTTGGCGTAATAAGTCCAGGCATAACAACCGTTTCCATGTTTTCATCACCTCACTTTCCGGATGCCGTTATGTATAGTGAAGCATAGGTACAATGACCTAATCATTTTGTACCTATGCATTTCATAAAATCCTTATCGGAGAGAAACCGGAGAATGGCAAAATTTTTGACTACTATTCGTTTCTACAGCTTATGCTTAATCATCCTCTTCACAGACTGCATTTACGTTGATTACCACTGCATTGTTCAATAAGAATATAAACTTAACCTTTTTGGGGCAGCAGCATTCATCTTCTTTTTTCTCGTCCTTTTTACCATGTTTCTTATCATCCTTTTTGCCATGTTCCTTATCATCCTTTTTGTCATCCAATTTGTCGTCCCATTTGTCATCCCATTTATCGTCCCATTTGTCGTCCTCTTTGCCGTGCTTTTTGTCTTCGTCCATATATTCCTTCCAAGCTGCAGCCATTTCGTCTTCATGATTTCGCTCTTCCTTAACAGTATACACATTCCCTGCCAAGGCTTTTATTAATTCAGGCGAAAGCATTTCGGACATTTTTACATATCCCATAAATTCACCTCCTCTCTTTTCTTGGTCAGAGAATCAGAACCGGTTTGTCTTCTTCCATTAACATTATATGACTTGTACTTTTCTTGGTTCCTGTTCGGACACAAAAAAAATCCGTATATCCAATTTGGATATACGGATTCAGCTTCAGGAATCTCTAATTATTTCTGGCTGTATTCACCCATTTTATCTTTTATGTTTGCTTGTGCTGCAGCAAGTCTTGCTATCGGCACTCTGAACGGCGAACAGGAAACATAGTTAAGTCCTGTTCTATGGCAGAATTCTATGGAGGCCGGGTCTCCACCATGCTCTCCGCAGATTCCAAGCTTTATTTCCGGTCTTACACTTCTTCCAAGTTCTGCAGCCATCTTAACCAGCTTTCCTACACCGTTCTGGTCGAGGGTCTGGAATGGATCCTGCTCAAATATGCCTTTGTTCACATATTCCTTTATAAACTTGCCGGCATCGTCTCTTGAGAAGCCGTAAGTCATCTGTGTAAGGTCGTTTGTACCAAAGGAGAAGAACTCAGCTGTCTTTGCTATCTCATCAGCTGTTACAGCTCCTCTTGGCACTTCTATCATAGTACCGTACATGTAGCTGAGCTTCATGCCGGATTCAGCTATTATCTTGTCTGCTGTTTCTCTGACTATCTTTTCAATATAAGTAAGCTCTCTGATGTCCCCTACCAGAGGAATCATTATCTCAGGATGAACATCTATTCCCTTATTCTTCTTAACCTCTACTGCAGCTTCTATTATAGCTCTTGCCTGCATTTCGGCCAATTCAGGATATGTTACCGCAAGACGGCATCCCCTGTGTCCGAGCATTGGGTTAAATTCATTCAGACTGTCCACCCTTGCTTTAAGCTTTTCAAACTCAACTCCCATGGTCTTTGCAAGCTCTTTTATGTCTTCATCCTCGGTTGGAAGGAATTCATGAAGTGGCGGATCCAGAAGCCTTATAGTAACAGGTCTTTCTCCCATAGCTTCAAATATTCCGATAAAGTCCTCTCTCTGCATTGGAAGAAGCTTATCTAACGCAACCTTTCTTTGTTCCAGAGTTTCAGATATTATCATTTCTCTTACTGCCGGTATTCTTTCCTCGTCAAAGAACATATGCTCTGTTCTGCAAAGCCCTATACCTTCTGCGCCGAACTTTACAGCCTGACGTGCATCTCTTGGAGTGTCTGCATTAGTTCTTACCTTTAGTTTTCTAACTTCGTCAGCCCATGACATAAGTATTCCAAAGTGTCCTGACATTTCCGGTTCTTTTGTCGGAATAACTCCTTCATAAACATAACCTGTGCTTCCGTTTATGGATATGAAGTCTCCTTCCTTGTATGCCTTGCCGCCAACTGTAAACTGCTTTGCTTCTTCACTTACCTTAATGTCTTCGCAGCCGGCTACACAGCACTTACCCATTCCTCTTGCCACAACTGCGGCATGTGAAGTCATACCGCCTCTTGCTGTCAATATTCCCTGTGACTCAGCCATACCTTCAATATCTTCAGGTGATGTTTCAAGTCTTACAAGTACTACCTTTTCACCGTTTCTTGCAGCACTAACTGCTTCAGCTGCTGTGAAGTATACCTTACCGGAAGCAGCTCCAGGTGAAGCCGGAAGCCCTTTTGCAATAGGAGCAGCCTTCTTAAGTGCATCAGCATCAAAATTAGGATGCAGCAGCTGGTCTAGCTGTGCAGGTTCTACTCTCATTACAGCTTCATCCTTGCTTATCTTGCCTTCTTCAACAAGTTCAACTGCAACTCTGAGTGCAGCTGCTGCTGTTCTCTTGCCGTTTCTTGTCTGGAGCATGAAAAGCTTGCCCTTTTCAATTGTAAACTCGATGTCCTGCATATCCCTGTAGTGATTTTCAAGTAGATTTGCTACATTTATAAACTGATCATAAACTTCCTTATTGATTTCGCCAAGCTTATCTATTGTCTGAGGTGTTCTGATACCTGCAACAACATCTTCGCCCTGTGCATTCATAAGGAATTCTCCGAATATCTTCTTTTCTCCGGTAGCCGGGTTTCTTGTGAAAGCAACGCCTGTTCCGCAATCGTCTCCCATGTTGCCGAATACCATTGACTGCACATTTACTGCTGTACCAAGATTGCCCGGTATATTGTTCATTGCCCGGTATATTATAGCTCTCTCATTATTCCAGGATCTGAATACTGCCGTTACTGCATGCAGAAGCTGTTCCTGCGGGTTTTGCGGGAAATCCTCGCCTTTTTCCTTCTTATATATTTCCTTGAACTTCGCAACTACTTCCTTCAGATCGGAAGCTGTGAGGTCAGTATCATATTTTGCATGCTTTTCTTCTTTTATTTCATCAAGCACTCTTTCAAATTTTGACTTTGGTATTTCCATAACAACGTCGCTGAACATCTGTATAAACCTTCTGTAGCTGTCCATAGCGAATCTTTCATTGTTTGTATTGTTCTTTACAGTTTCAACAACTTCGTCATTCAAGCCAAGGTTAAGTATAGTATCCATCATACCCGGCATAGAGAACTTGGCGCCGGATCTTACAGATACGAGAAGAGGATTTTTTCCGCCTCCAAAAGTTTTGCCTGTTGTGGCTTCAAGCTCCTTAAGCTTCTCAAATATCTCATCATTGAGCTCGTTCCAGATTTTTTCACCCTTGTTATAGTACTCATTGCAGGCCTCAGTTGTTATAGTAAATCCTGGAGGTACTGGAAGCCCTATATTGCTCATTTCAGCCAGGTTTGCGCCTTTTCCACCCAAGAGGTCCTTCATTGAAGCCTTTCCTTCTTTAAAGTTGTACACATACTTCTTCATTCTTCGTTAGCCTCCTTTAATAATTGAAGTATAATATTTGCTGTTTCCTCAATGGCTTTATCGGTCACGTCAACTACACTGCAACCAATTTTGTTCATGATTTCTTCAGCATATTTAAGCTCATAGGCTATTCTTTCCAAACTCGCATAATTTGCTTCGTTACTAAGCCCATGAGATTTTAACCTTTCCAGTCTGATAGGGTTCAGATGCTCTGAACTTATTGCCAAACCGATAATTTTTTTCGGAGATATTTCAAAAAGCTCCTTAGGTGGCTTCACTTCAGGCATCAACGGTATATTCGCAACCTTGATGTTCTTGGTTGCCAGAAACATACTGAGAGGAGTCTTAGAGGTCCTGGAGATGCCAAGCAGTACCAGGTCTGCCTTTTTGATTCCCCTTGGGTCCTTGCAGTCGTCATACTTTACTGCAAACTCCATAGCCTCCATCTTCTCAAAGTACTCGTCATCAAGCTTTCTAACCGATCCCGGTATATCCGTTGGATGCTGCCCGGTGACTTTGGATATTGCATCAACCGCCGGTCCCATTATATCAACATATGCAATATTATGCTCCTCTGCCTGCTGCTTAAGGTATTCCCTAAGCTCGGGAACAACAAGGGTAAACATAATTATGCTGTCCAGATCCTTGGCCTCGCTGATGACCTCATGTATGCTCTCTATTTCAGTAACATACGGTATCCATCTTACCCTTATTTCGCATTCAGGGTACTGAGCAACTGCGGCTTTCGCCACCTGTTCCGCAGTTTCTCCTATTGAATCTGAAATTACAAATATTACTGCCCTACTTTTTACCATAATATCCCCCTAACCTATTGCTTGCACATGTCATAAAGCAATTTAGTTATATTGGTTTTGGATACCTTGCCTGTTATTTTGAACATTTCCTTGCCTTCATCATTTTTGAAAGGTTCTACTACCGGTATACTGTCTATTTCGTGGGTAATGAGTCTTGCCACTGCATCATATGCGCTTTCAGTATCCAATACATATATTATATTAGGCATCCTTGACATTATCATTCCAACCGGCATGCTGCGTATATCGTTGTTGCCGATTGCTATTTTTATAAAATCCTTTCTGGATACCACTCCAGTAAGGGCTCCTTTACTCTGTACATAAATTGTACCGACATTCATCAAGAAAAGTGTCACAATTGCATCATAAACAGTTGTGGCTTCATCCACTACTACAGGACTTGATTTTATTTCCGAAACCTTTATGCTTTTAATGAAATCGCTTCCTATGCTGTTTACACTTTTTCCGGAATAAAAATACCCGACTTTCGGCCTTGCTTCAAGTATGTCCGACATTGTAAGAATTGTAAGGTCCGGTCTTAAGGCTGCCCTTGTCATATTGAGCTTTGCCGCCAGCTGCTCGCTTGTGATTGGTTGGTGTTTTTTTACCAGCTCTACTATTTGTTTCTGACGACTTGTAAATTCTATGGCTATCACCTACCTCAAAGCATTTTGGAGGACCTTTGCTTTCGTTATTTTGCGAATATAAATAGAATCTGTATAATATGCCTTATATATACTCTATTCTCTATAAATACTAACATAAAGCATTTAGCATCACAATAAAAAAATCAAATTTTGTTCACTACTATAGAACCCAGGTTTGCTATTCTGTTCATCATATTGGCCATGCTCTTCAGAAGTCCCAATCTGTTATTCTTGATATCTTCATCATCGACCATAACCATGATATTGTCAAAGAAATCATCTATAGGCTTCTTTAGCGTTATCATCAGCTCCAGAGCTTTTCCATACGCTCTGCTGTCTACATATCTTTCGTACTCTTCATTTACACTGTCAAAAGCCTTTAGAAGCTCTAACTCTGCCTTCTCCGTAAACAGTTCCAGGTTTATTTCGGAGGTCTTAGCTTTAGAAGCCAGGTTGGATACACGGTTGAAGGAACCAATTATGTTCAGGAACTCATCCCTGTGCTTCCATTTAGAAAGCTCCTCAATTTTCAGGTATGAATCATATATGTCATTAAAATCAGCATTTATAACTGCATCAATGACATCATACTCGAAGCCCTTGTCTATCATTACATTCTTGAATCTCTGCTTGAAGAACTCAATTACATCCTTCTCTGTTGTTTTTGGGTCACCTTTCAATATGCCCTTTTCTGCAAAGGCTTTAATTGCAGTATCAACCAGCTGTGCCAGCCCAATGTGCTTTTTAACCTCAAGTATTATTGAGGTTATTCCTATTGCCTGACGCCTTAACGCATATGGATCCTGGGAACCTGTCGGTTGTATTCCTATAGCAAAACAGCCGCATATAGTGTCCATCTTATCTGAAATACTTAATACAGCACCATTTATAGTCTCAGGTACACAGTCTCCGGCAAACCTCGGAAGATAATGTTCAAATATTGCATCAGCCACTTCCTGCTTCTCACCCTGCAGCATTGCATACTCTCGCCCCATTATCCCCTGAAGCTCGTCAAATTCCTTAACCATATTCGTAACCAGGTCTGCCTTGCACAAATATGCTGATCTCTGCAGCTGCTTCCTGGCCTCACTGCTTAAAGCAACTGCTTCTGCAAGGTAATCGGCTATGGCAGTTATTCTCTGTGTCTTGTCATATAGGGTACCCAAAGTTTCCTGAAATACCACATTTTTTAGCTTATCAGCGCAGCTCTCCAGTGAAGTTTTTGAGTCTTCGCTATAAAAGAAATTCGCATCCGCCAATCTCGCCCTGAGAACCTTCTCATTCCCTTCCTGAACTATTTCCAGGAAACGGTTGTCTCCATTCCTTACAGTAATAAAGTAATTCATAAGCTTTTTGTTTTTGTCAACAACCGGGAAATATCTCTGGTGCTCCTTCATAGGAGTAATCACCACTTCCTTCGGGAGCTTGAGGTATTCAGCTTCAAAGCCGCCCATGAGTGCAGTCGGGTATTCTACAAGATATACAATCTCCTCCAACAGTTTTTCGTCCATCAGCACTTCACCGCCTTTGGCTCTGGCTAACTCTTCACACTGCTTCCGTATCAGTGAGCGCCTTTCATCCTGGTCAGCCACTACAAAGCCCGCCCTTAGCTTTTCGAAGTACTCGGATACGTTATTGATTTCTATGTTTCCACTTGACAATACCCTGTGCCCCTTTGTATTCCTGCTGCACAGTATCCCGTCCTTGTCAAACTCTATAAGCTCGTCTCCCAGGATAGGCACCAGCCACCTTACAGGTCTTGCGAACCGGAAAGTCTTGTTGCCCCATTTCATTGATTTTGGAAAGGAGATGGAAGTAAGAATATTGGGAAGTACTGATTTCAATACTTCTTTAGTAGGCTGACCCTTTTGATGCTTCTTATAGTATATATACTCCACTCCCGAAAGCTCCTGTATAAATACCTCATTAAGCTCTGCCTTCTGCCCTTTTAAGAATCCCATCAGTGCTTTGCTGGGATTGCCGCTTTCATCATATGCCGCTTTTTTGGACGGACCTTTTACAAGCTCCTCCAAATCCTCCTGCTGCTCTGCAATACCTTTTACAAAGAGTACTATTCGCCTTGGAGTGCCATAAGTCTTTATCTCCTCAAAAGCAATCCTGTTTTCCATGAGCATTGTTTCTGAAAGGCTTTTGACCTGTTCCAGCGTAGCCGGCATATATTTGGCAGGGATCTCCTCCGTGCCTATCTCATATAACAAATCCTTACTCATTTTTTGCACCTCCGAATACAGCCTTTTTAAGCAACGGATATTCCATTTCCTCTCTCTGCTTCAGATATCCTTGTGCTACAAGCCTTGCAAGGTTTCTTACCCTTCCTATGAAGCCGGTTCTCTCGGTAACACTTATTGCTTTCCTTGCATCAAGTATATTGAAGGTATGTGAGCATTTAAGAACGTAATCATAGGCAGGAAGAATAATGTTCTTATCCAGCAGCCTCCTGGCCTCTCCCTCGTATTCGTCAAAGAACTTGAAAAGAAGCTTGGTATCAGCCTCTTCAAAGCTGTACCTGGAATGCTCAAATTCTGCAACCTTAAACACATCTCCATAGTTAATGCCGGAAACCCATTCAATATCAAATACATTATTTATGTTCTGGATGTACATTGCTATTCTCTCAAGTCCGTAAGTAAGCTCTGCAGACTCCAGCTGGCAGTCTACACTTCCCACCTGCTGGAAGTATGTGAACTGGGTAATCTCCATGCCGTCCAGCCAGACCTCCCAGCCAAGTCCCCATGCTCCAAGAGTCGGCGCCTCCCAATTGTCTTCCACGAATCTGATATCATGCTTAACAGGATCGATTCCCAAAGCCTTAAGGCTTCCCAGATACAAATCCTGTACATTATCAGGAGAAGGCTTTAATATTACCTGGAACTGATGATGCTGATACAATCTGTTGGGGTTTTCCCCATACCTTGCATCGGCAGGCCTCCTTGACGGCTCCACGTAAGCCACCCTCCATGGCTCCGGACCCAACGCCTTCAGAAAGGTATAGGGGCTCATTGTACCTGCGCCCTTTTCCACATCATAGGGCTGTGCAATGATACAGTGCTGTTCGGCCCAATATTTCTGAAGCGTCAGAATAATCTCTTGAAATGTCATTTCATATCCCTCCAAATAAATAAGTACAAATGCGGCTTTTCCGCATTCGAAGCCCATATGTCATATCCTTCAGTAATGAGGAAATTCCGGTACGGCAGTTAAATAAAAAAACCCTTCATCCCTAGAAACAAGGGACGAAAGGTTACTTCCGCGGTTCCACCCTTTTTGGCCTGAAAAATAAACTTTCAAGCCCTCTTTAAAACCTCTGCTCCAAAGCGCCCTTCATCAAGCAGTACTGCCGGGTTCCCATCCATCTCCGGCTCTCTGAGAGTACCATCCCTTGACTACTTCTCTTCTTCAACGCATAACATACCATTTAATTGAGGTATATTAATATTAATTTAGCAAATCATATATGTTTTGTCAATATATTATTGTTGATATGCGTCATCAACATTTACTTTTGATGCATCCGTATAGTCATTGGTTTTAAAGGTATAATTGTGCATATTTTCCTGGCCGAAGGTGTCAACTGCATCTGCCAATGCGGTATTATGGCCTGTAGCGCCTGACTTCATATTCTTTATGTCATCGGCTACATTTTTTATTTTATTTGCAATATCATCTGCAGTATTTGTAATCGCCTCTGTTACATTGATAGTCTGTTTATTGGGCCGTTCCACCTCTATTGTGCATTTTGACAGCAATGCGACTGCCGTTCCTATCGCTGTAAGCTGCGGAATAATCACTGCACTTATTGCTCCTGCTGTCACCGGTATGTCAAGTATAACATATTCATCCTTCTTAACTCTTATCCTGTTGACATTACCGGACTTAACTATTCCCTTCAGCTTGTCAACAGCCTCGCTGCCCTTTACGGAGATTGTCTCTGTCCACCTCTTGTCTCCTGCCTCTTCAATATTTATCAAGGCATCCACTACATTGCCGTTAGCAGCTTCAAGGGCTTCCTTGGCTTCCTTATATGAAACACCTGTCCTATCCCTAATGATGTCAACCTTCTCAAGACTTATATCCATTGGTTCTGCTCCTTTCAAATCTTTAAACAAACTTCTAGACATCCGAATTCTTTATATCATCCAAAAAGTCAAGGGATTTAAACCTTTTATCCAGATGTCTTTGGATGAAGGCTCTAGTTATTCTGTCTATTTCATTAAAAATAGTATTATCAATTTTCTTAGTATTTAATCTAGAAATTTCAGTGTTCAACAAAAATTTAAAAGCTTCCGTTGTACCCTGGCTTAGCTTGAAAATATCTCCATCCTTCCGCAGGTTTTCATCAAAGCTGCAATCTCCGCATATAACGCCGCCCATGCTGACACTAAATCTTGGATATTCCTCGCTGGCTTTCCTGCAAACCGCACATCTTGCCAGATTCGGCCTGTACCCGCTTATATCCATAAGCTTCAGCTGATAGGCCAAGTGTAAAAGCCCCATTGGTATTTCACCTGTAGAAAGGTAATACAGTACTTTTGCCAATAACAAAAACAGTCTCTCGTTAGGAAGTCCTTCAGCTGAGACAGTTTCTGCAAGCTCTGCAAAATATGTCGCATAGGAAAGCTTTAAAAGGTCGTTCCTCAGATTATAGAAGGTTTCCCTTGTAACCGCCTGGGATATATGATAAAAATTCATACCCTTATATAGTATAAATTCACTGAAAACGAAAACTTCGGTCGATGAAAGAAGGCTGCTTTTTGGTTTACGGCAGCCTTTGGCAATTGCTTTGATTTTTCCGTTGCTTCTCGTTAGTATTGTAAGGATTTTATCCGCCTCTCCCAGATTTGTATACTTAAGGACTATCCCTTCAGTCTTTGATATTGACATTTTTTCACTCCCACTTATATCCAAAGCTCTTAAGTGCGCTTCTATTGTCACGCCAATCGTTTCTTACCTTGACCCAGAGCTGCAGGTTTATTTTGCAGCCTAAAAGGTTTTCTATATCAACCCTTGCCCTTACACCTATTTCTTTAAGCATCCTTCCCTGCTTGCCAATTATTATCCCCTTATGGGAATCTTTTTCGCAGAAAATTGTAGCCTCAATATCTATAAGATCCTTATTGTCCCTTTCCTTCAAGGAGGTAACCTCTACAGCAGTACCGTGAGGCACTTCCTCCGATGTAAGCTCCAGTATCTTCTCCCTGATGATCTCAGAAACAATGAATTTCTCAGGCATATCCGTATATATGTCCTCCGAAAAATACTTTGGACCTTCAGGCAGATGCTTTACTATTTCTTTCAGAAGTTCATCCAGGTTCTCTCCGGTGCCCGCCGAAATTGGTATTATACAATTAAAGTAGTCCTCGTGCATTACTAAAGAAGCTGCAATCTGCTCCAGTCTGGATTTTGGTATCTTGTCAATCTTATTCAGCACAAGTATCACCGGGGATTTCACTTTTCCTGCAATCTCTGCAATATGCATATCTCCCGGTCCTATGTCAGTAGAGCAGTCGAACATCACAACAACAACATCCACGCCTTTCAATGACTCCGTTGCTGTTTTCACCATATACTCCCCCAGCATATGCTTTGGTTTATGTATACCCGGAGTATCAATAAAAACTATCTGATACTCATCTGTCGTATATATACAGCGTATTGAGTTTCTGGTTGTCTGAGGTTTGCTGGATATTATCGATACCCGCTCACCTAGCAGCCTGTTGATTAGAGTTGATTTGCCTACATTCGGTCTTCCGATTATTGTTACAAAGCCTGATTTGAATTTTCTATCCATAATACCATCCTCTACTTATTTATCTGCCTCGAATTCTACAAAAGCCTCAGGTAATAGCTCGCCTATCGTATGGATTCTTACTTTGTCTCCGCTTTTGGTAATAAGCTTTATGTCCAAACCCCATTCGGACATGAACTGCCTGCAAATCCCGCATGGATATGTAAAGCCTTTCAAATTGCTTGCAACTGCAATAGCTTCAAATTCCGTATCTCCCTCGGATATTGCCTTTGTAAATGCAACCCTTTCTGCGCATATTGTAGCGCCGTAAGATGAATTTTCAATATTACAGCCTGTATATATCTTACCGTCTTTGGTCAGTAATGCTGCCCCGACTTTGAAGTTTGAATACTTCACATAGGCGTTTTTCATCGCTTCCTGTGCTTTCTCCAGCAATATATCATAATTCATGCTCTTCACTCCTTTATTTCAATCCTTACATACTCCGGCACTACTTGTATCCATGTAACACCCTTGTTCATAAGAATCTCATTGCCCTTAAGATCCTTGTATACCGTCTTGTCTCTTCGGCCGCTTTTACTCCATTCGATTTCCACAAGCTTGCCGCCGGAAAGATAGTATCCCCTACCCTTGCCGACAGTTTCAACCTCCAGCCGGCCTACCTTGTCAAGAACCTTTGCTTTTGTTTTTTCAACTATTATGTTTGTTGTAGAGATATCTTTCCCTGAGTCCTTATCCTTAAGCCTTGTGTTGTTTATAGTCCTATAATATAATTTGCCCTTTTCATCATATTCATACCCAACAATATAGTTTTTACTGTAGTTGAAGCTGATTCCGTTTGTCTTCTTGCCGTCAAGATCCAGAAACTCTTCACTGAAGCTAAAATACTGAGGGGCGGTTTTGTTGTTGAACTTATTGCTCTCCATTACTTCCCTCATCAGCTTGGTGCTTGTATACAGATTATGAGGCATCTTTCTGTCCTTTGACCTCCAGAAGCATGGAGATCCCTTCAAATCATTGAGGGTATCAACCTTCATTGTGACCAGATCCTGAAGCGCTTGTGGACTTCCTCCGCAGTGAACATATACTGCATTGAACTCCAGTGCTTTATCAATGAAGTACGGTCTCGCACTTCTCACCGGGCCGATTTTGTCGGTATGGTTATGGTGATAAATGGCCATATATCTCGTAATATTTCCTTCAACCGGGATTTCATATACTATATCAGCCTCCAGCAGCCCCGACTGAGGTCTTGCATTGTACTCATTATCCAACATTACTGCTATGGGTCTCAGCTTCAAATCTCCTTCGTCCGATACTGCCATTCCTGTCAATGGGCAAGGCGAACCCTTAGGCGGTTCAGGAGTTGGTTGAACAGTTGGTATGGGGGTGACTTGCGGTTCTACACCGGATACTGGTTCAGTCTTTTTGCCGCAACCTGAAAACACTAATGCCGTGAGGCATATCACTATTAGCACTGACAGCCATCTCTTTTTATACATCTGAAACCCTCTTTTCTATAATAATATTTCTGCAATTTGCATGGGGCTTGTACCCAGGACTGTGCAACACATTATGCTATTCAAGGATTTTCATGATTATAGCCCCAAAATACCTGCCAAAAACCAGTAACCCCACTACTACTGAATTCAAGGCAGCAACCAATACTGCTCCGGCAGCCACATCCTTTGCAATTTTGGCAATGGGATGATATTCCTGAGTCGCTGTATCAACTGCTCTCTCCACGGCAGTATTTATAATCTCACATATAAACACCATGGATATCGCGTTAATTATCAGCAAAAACTCCATCCTGTCGATTTTAACAACAGTACAGAATGCAACTGCAATAACAGCGATAACAAGATGCACCCTCATATTCCTCTGTGTTTTTATGCAGTATGCTATTCCCTCTACTGCATATCTTAGGCTGTCCAGAAAATTCCTCGAACTCACCTTCTCACATCCCGCCAAAAAATCACCTGATAAGGTTCATCTCTTTCAATATGGTCTCCTGTTTATCAAACATTTCTTTCTCTGTTGTTTCATCTTCATGGTCGTAACCCAAAAGATGGAGCATCCCATGCACCAATAGGAAAGCCAACTCACGGTTAAAGCTGTGTCCGTACTCTTCCGACTGTTCAAGGACTTTTTCCATTGATATCACTATATCTCCCAGTGCAATTTCCTCATCAATATAATCGTCATCCTCATACTCTTCCTCAAGCTCATCGTCAGTAAACTCCACCATTGGGAAGGAAAGGACATCAGTTTCCTTATCTATACCCCTGTATTCATTATTCAGGCTTCTCATCTCATCATTTCCTACGAAGGAAATGCTGACCTCATATTCTTCCTCGCATTCTTCATATGCCAAAACCTTATCCACTACTTGAGTAACCAGGGCTTCCATAGCCTCATCAACTGTAACTTTATCCTGTCTGTTGTCTATTAATACCGACATTTGATTACCTCCACTTTATTTTTTTGCCTCGTGCTGTGTGCCTCGTACCTTGTACATTGCCTGGGCGATTCATGAATCGCCCCTATCCACGGAACCTCGAAACCTCGTAACCCCGAGACCTATTGTATATCCTTTACACTTTCCGGATATTCAATTCTTTCGTGGAATATGCCTGCCAGCACCTTCACAAAAGCCTGCCCTATCAATTCCAGGTCTTTAAGAGTCAGTTCACAGTTGTCAAGCTGTGAATCATTCAGTTTATCTTTGATTATTTTCCTTACACCCTGCTCCACCTGGTCCTGTGTGGGCTCAGTCAATGACCTGATATAGGCCTCAACTGAATCCGCCAGCATTACTATTGCTGCCTCATTAGTCTGCGGCTTTTTGAAGGGGTACCTGAACTTTCCTTCCTCCACCGCTTCCACTCCTTCCGCATTCAACGCTTTATGATAAAAATATGCTACAAGAGTATTCCCATGATGCTCCTCTATGATTTTCACCACTGCTGAAGGGAGCTTATTCTTTCTGGCAATATCAACTCCATCCTTTACGTGGGAAGTTATAACAAGAGCACTAAGGTTAGGCGTTATCTTATCATGCGGGTTATCCCTGGTAATTTGGTTCTCTTTAAAGAAATACGGTCTCTTAAGCTTTCCTATGTCATGATAATATGCCCCAACCCTGCACAGAAGAGGATTAGCTCCTATGTCTTCTGCTGCTGCCTCGGCCAGGTTCCCCACCAGTATAGAATGATAGTAAGTGCCCGGCGCTTCAATCAGAAGCCTCCTGAGTATGGGTTGGTTAGGGTTTGCCAGCTCCAACAGCTTGACTGGTGTTATTATATCAAAGGTGCTTTCAAAAAACGGAAGTGTTCCTATTGTAAGAATTGCCGAAAGAATTCCCCCTATTACACCGTACATTCCATTGTAAAGCATTCTGTATATATCTTCCCGGCTAACAATACCTACGCTGAATATGATAAGGAAGCTTACCAGGCTTACCGCAAGGCCTGCCAGAATGAAAGTACTTCTGTGGTGAGTCCTGGATACCATTTCTGCCCCAAGTATGCCTGTAAGAAGCATTATTGCCACTACCGACAGGTCAAAGCCGCCCAGAAAGCCTGCAAGTATTGTCATAACTATGTTTGACAATATTGCAACTCTTGTATTTATCAATATGGAAATAAGCATGGTTCCTGCAGAGAGTACAATAAGATAGCCGGAAATATTTTTGACTACCATTGTAATGGACAGGGTTATAACAGCTATAAGGCTGATGAGGAATATGATTGAATTGTTCTCCCACAGCTTTTTATCCAGCCTTTTGAGATATAAGCCCATAATAAACAGGCATACACAGATTATTATTCCGTAGCCTGCATATACCTTGATATCAAAGCTGGTATTGCCGCTATCGGATAACAGCCCATATGCGTTCAAAAGCTGTATCTGCTGTGCAGTTACTTCCTCCCCCTTGTTAACTATAATCGTACCTCTGCGGATGACTACTTCCTCTACCTTTTCCCTTTCCTGCTGCTTATTGGCCAATGTAGTCTGTTCATCATAATACATGTTGGGTCTCAGAGTCATTACAGCAATATCTGCACCAATTTCATTAAGCTTGCTTTTCTTGGGGAGATTCATGAAAAACTCTCTTATATCGCTTCTTTTATCATTCAGCTGTGACTCCGAAAACCTCTCGCTCAACATCTGATTGATTATATATTTGATATTGCCGCTGAGAGTTTTTAAATCAGCCTCAGATGCATCCAGAAGAGTGCTGTATATACTGTTGCCAAGGCTTATGTTTGACTCCTGTTCAAGTATTGCCAGCCGTTGCACCTTGTCAATTCCTTCGCTCTTCTTAACCGAATCAAGCAGCTGAAAAAAATTGTCTATTTTCTTTTCTATATCTATCTGCACCGTCAAGTCAAGCTTATAAACCGGTGCTACACTTTCCTCCGCTTGCTTCCTCCTGAGCTCTGTTGCAGACTTGTCCACAATATCAGAAGGTGCATATATATCTTCACCGGATATATCCCCAACTCTAAGATGGAATTTCTGAGGTGCCGTATTTAGGACAAACAAGAAAAACAGCGCAATAAAAAGACATACAACCAAAATTACCCTGATGGTAGTACTGCTTTTTGCCAGCCTTCTTAAATTAGAAACAGAAAACTTAAACATTTGCCTTCTCCCGTTTATTCAAAAATTTCTTCTTCAGCCTCTTTCCCGGTCAGTTTCTTTTTATTCTCGTGCCTTTCGTACGCCTTTATAATATCCCGTACCAGTTTATGTCTTACAACATCCTTTTCATGAAAATATACAAATTCTATCCCTTTGATGTCCTTCAGCACCTCCATGACTTCTTTAAGCCCGGAGTACTTTCCCCTCGGCAGGTCAATCTGAGTAATATCTCCCGTTATAATTGCCTTTGAGCCAAAGCCCAACCTTGTAAGAAACATTTTCATCTGCTCCGGCGACGTATTCTGTGCCTCATCCAGAATTATATAAGAATCATCAAGAGTTCTTCCTCTCATATATGCAAGGGGTGCGACCTCTATTACCCCTCTTTCTATGTGCTTCTGGTAGGTTTCTGCTCCCATTATGTCATGCAGCGCATCATAGAGAGGTCGTAGATAAGGATCTACCTTATTCTGAAGGTCTCCCGGCAAAAAACCGAGCTTCTCTCCGGCTTCCACCGCAGGCCTTGTAAGAATTATTCTGCTCACTTCACGGTTCTTGAAGGCTTTTACTGCCATAGCCATGGCGAGATATGTCTTCCCGGTTCCTGCAGGTCCTATGCCGAACACTACTTCGCTGTTCAGTATTGCATCAACGTACATTTTCTGCCCTAATGTCTTGCTTCTGATGCCCTTACCCCTGGCGCTTGTTATGATTACATCACTGAGTTCCTCAGTCCGGCTTTCCTCACCTTCCTTCACCAACTCAATGGTGTAGTTCACTGAGTGGCTTGTGATTATTTCACCGGCGTCCTGCATCTTAAGCAGCATGTCGATAGTTTTTCTCACCATGCCGACTGCCTTCTCCTCACCAACTATCTTAACTTCGCCTTCCCTTACAATTATATCTGTATTGAATTCATCTTCTATGACTTTAAGATTCTGGTCAAAGTTCCCAAAAAGATTCATTATTTTTTCCATATCATTAATTTGTATACTAGATTCTATGATGTTTTCTGCCAATTGTTTTCCTCCTATACGTTTTGCGAAATACCCTTAGCTTAGTCCATTCGTGCAGCATCGCTGCACGCTGACAGGTAATACCTTGCCTGGAAGGGACCTAGTGATTATTAGCACAACAGATTTCTTGTCTTTCATAGTGTTAATAATCACATCCTTGATTTAGTGCCTCGCGTGCTCAAGAAGTAATATACGTTACGAGGCACTAGTTTATTTTCTGTTTTACCCCAATGTCCTCCAGGACTTCAACATTTATCTTAGCCTTTACAGACTTTTTGTCTACGTAATAATTTATTTCCTTTTTCAATATCACTGCCCCCTCCGGTATCTGAAGCTTTATCCTTGCGTTAAGCCTTTCGGCGCATCTCTCCTTTGCTTCATTCACCATGAGGGTCTTCAAGGCAGGCACCAGCTCTTCAAATCTATATTCCACCAGCTTTACCGGAAATACATAGTCCCCAAAGCTTATCAGGTTCCTTTCAATTGTGAATTCATTGAAATCCTTGAAGGCCACACTTCTCTTCCTTGAAAACTCCTTGTTCAGAAGCTTCAATTTATAGTGTCTTTCTACCTTTCCCGTAGATTTATATTCTATCTGCTGAAGAGGTATTTCCTCTGCATCTTCATACCAGGTCCTTGCACTTATCTGTGCAAGAGAATGTACTTGTCTCGGCTCAAGGTTTTCTCTCAATATAGTGCCGGTAACCAGCTTTTGCCCTCTTCTCACAGATGCTCCGTCCTTGACCAGCGGATCTCCCGAAAGTACCAGGAGCTTCGTTATTACACCATCCTTAGCCGCAACAATATCACAAGCATCGGTACGGCTGATCAGGGGGGGCACTTCCCTTTTCTCCACAACCTCTACAATTGCCTTGGTTCCCTTTATTTGTATCCCGATCCATGATAGCTCCGGCATATTGATCAGCACCCGGTTCTCTATATGCCTTTTATCGAGCCTGCCCTTAAAGCTGCCTTCCTTCAGGCCTTCTGCATAAAGACAGTTCACTATCTTTTCAGTATCGACAGTTTTAGTACCTACTATCTCAATCATCCAGATAAAAGAAGACATTATATAAATTAAAACAAACAGTGACAGCAGACTGGCGTAGAATAGCTTTCGCCTCCTGATATTCCTGATAATAAAAGGAAATCCCCGCTTGGTTAATATGCTGACTGAACTGTCTGTTTTCCGTACAATGTCCCTGAGTCTTCCGAAATTCTCCAGGCCGATTTTTGCCTTCACTGTAGTATAGTCCAGCTTCTCTATGTCCCATATATAAATATTGTTTACTACTGCAAGATTGATGAATCTTTCAATCTTCAATCCTTTAACAATAATAATAGCATATCCCCTAAAATAATTCCATATTCGTATAATAAACATGACATCCAAACCCCCAACACCTCGTAATTGTAACCGAAGCTTTCTCTTACCTTACGTCAGAATTCAATATTTGTAATTTCTCCCGTAATAGTGATTTCTTCCTGCAGTATGGTTTTTATTGTCAGCTTTCTGCCGCTCACCTTTATTATGCCGCTGTCGGTATTGATTCTTATGAGCTCCTCGCTGTATTCAACGATGCCCTTATGATTCTCTACAGTTACCTGTTCCGTGCCAATGATAATGACCTTTGAAACATCAAGGACTATGTCCTTTGGAAGTTCAAAAGTGTTGGATAGCTTCTCCCTGATTTTTTGACTCTTCTTAACCATAGAAAACACCTCTATATAAGTGTATGCCTTAAACCTATGTTGAAGAACATAATTATTATCGCTGCAACTGCAGTGATTCTGAAGTTCCGGGCAAAACAAAACCCTTGAGTGTATTCTTCACTCAAGGGTCTTTGAACCGTCCCGGCTGCTTCACATATTTGCTTTCACTATTTCAACAGCATCATCAATGTAATGTGGAAGTGGCTTGTTTTCAACACCAGCAACAATTACATTGCATCTGTTCAATGGAATTAGTACCTTTTTTGCCGGACTTTCTGCTATAGCTCTCGCCATAATCGGTGTCAGCTCACCCAGTAATGAATTTGCACATATTATACCTATAGGGCCCAAGATTACATCCACCTTGAGAACATTATAAACGATAGCATTTTCACCTGTCGCTCCTTCATTGGCACCTGCTTTCAGCATTAATGAAGTTGCCAATGAATTAGTTCCAAGTGCAATAATCTCAATACTGTTTTCAAAGGTCTGTCTTAATTTTTCAACAATAGCTCTACCTATTCCTCCACCTTGTCCATCTATAACCGCAATTCGCATTATATTCCTCCAATCATTAAACTCACATATATTATACCAGAAAAACAAGCATAGTAATTGGATTATCCTGACATATACTATTCATTCCTTCGAAGCTCTACAGATAGGACAATTCTGAAGTGAAAGAGGTATTTCCAGCCCACAGCTATCCAGCAATTCCACATCGGACAAAATCTCTGCTGTGGTACCGTCGGCTGCAATTTCACCTTCTTTTATCACAATAGCCCTTTTACAGGTTTCAAGCACCATGTCCAAATCATGACTGGTAATTATCTTTGTATGTTCAAAGCCTTTTAACAAATTAATTACTCTTCGTCTCGCTTTAGGGTCCAAAGCTGATGTTGGTTCGTCCATTATCAATACATCAGGCTGCATCGACAGGACAGAAGCAATTGCTGCACACCGTTTTTCTCCTCCTGACAGTTTGAATGGCGCCCTTTCTTTCAAGTGAGGTATTCCCACCATTTCCAATGCCTTTGTTACCCGCATATCAACTTCATTTTCATCAAGCTTGTAATTCCGAGGACCAAAAGCAACATCATCATACACAGTTGGCATAAACAACTGATCGTCAGGATCCTGAAAAACCATTCCTAACCTCTGGCGTATCATCGGTAATGTCTTTTTTGTTACGTGCACATCTCCCACCAATACTTCCCCACTATCAGGAAAGAGAACTCCCATAAGAAGCAGCAGCAGTGTGGACTTCCCAGCACCATTCGCACCGATGATCCCCACAGCTTCACCATGGTGTATTGTGAATGATATATCCTTTACAGCAGCCTGGCCATCCGGATACGAAAAATGCAGGTTCCTTACTTCAAGTTTATGATGACTCATCTATTTAATCACTCCTGTATAAAAGACTTCTGTTAAAGCATTTTAGCGATTAAGGAAACCTTTATGAACCTCGTTTAGGTCGCATAACAAATCAATGTAGATTAGATGCTTCTACTAGTTATAAACAATGAACCTATCAACATAGGTATATTGTAAATTCTCGCTATAATAAAAAAGAAACTCCAGCCTGCCAGATAGGCATAATCTTTAAAGCTTATTTTTGCTGCGGCTCCGGTATTATATTCACCTGTAAAGCCTCTCAAGCACATTGACTGATATACCCGCTGTGCTCTTTCAAAAGTCCTTAGTATTAATTGTCCTGCAAAAGAGCCCCAAACGTTTCTGTGTATCCCCTTCTGTCCTGGTGCCCTTAGTGAATACGCTCTCATCATTCTGGAAACCTCTTCTATCAATATAGAAATATACCGGTATGTTAATAATAGCTGCAAGACAAGAATCTTAGGAATTTTAAGCATTCTCAAAGCTTCAGCCAACTTATCCATTCCTGTTGTTGCAATCAATAAAATGCTGGCTGTCACTGTTAAACCACCTCTTATGAAAATAGACAGGAGTGTAATCCATCCTCTTGAAACAGTAATACCGCCAAGAATAATTGTATGCTGGTCAAACAATGGATTTAATATCCCAATTCCAATGATAAAAGGTTCAATAATCAATATCCTTTTGAGAATCTTCGCCGCCGGCAGCTCTGCAAATGTAAAAATTATCACAGGATAAAAAACAAAAGGCAGAAGGCTGCTGGTCTCATATCTTCCAAATGATACAACCACAGTCAAATAAACGACTGTGGTTATCAGCTTCATAAGAGGATGAAGCTTATGTATAGAGGTTTCCTTCCTGGCCAGATCATCCAGAAGCTTAATGTTATATAATGAATTAATCATATTCGGCATGTAAAATCAATTCCTAATCATAAATTTACGGCTGGTTTGCCGTCCCACCTCAGCTTTTTATGCGGTAACTTTACTCTTTTTTCTTTTAACCACACTTATAATAAACCCTGTGAATACCGCCAAAGCAAGAGTCAAAACTCCCCCCACTATACCTGATACGCTTGTTCCTGCATTAACGGAAGGCCATGCATCTTCGGCCTGTTCAGCCGGTGCTTTTTCGCTTTTACCTTCATTTGCCTTAAAACCGTAATCAGGTAAAAATGCTATCTTGCTTTGTATTTCAGACAAAGTCTTATGAATTCCATCTGGAGCTTCCAGTTCTGCTGTACCCGCAGTTTTTTCCATAGACCATTCCAGGCCGTCAGGATTTGCTGAGGCAAACCAGGAAAGCACACCACCAACCATAACTACTGCAATTAGAAGGCCTGTTAAAACTTTCTTAATGGAAATATTGCCAAGGGCTTCTCCTATTGATGACTTTTCAATAATTTCAGGTCTGGCTCTCCATACAAAACTAACTACTGCCGCTGTCACAAGACCTTCAATCACCCCTATCGCAAGGTGTATTGGCTGCATCAGCAGTACAAAGATTCCAAAAGGCAATTCTGTCTTGCCAGATAAAAGAGTTTGAAGAACAACGCTAAAAGCTCCCAACTGGAGACCAACCACAGACGAAAGCATTGAGGCAACAAAAATCCTCTTGGATGTCACACCTTTGCGTGTAAACCGTTTATAAACAAAAGGATATGCTATAAAGCAGGTATAAAAGCCAAGGTTGAATACGTTACAGCCATAAGCGAGTAACCCGCCATCTCCAAAGAACAACGCCTGTATTAACAATATCGAAGCCATGGTTAAGAATCCAGCATAAGGCCCCAATAATATTGCAAGCAACATTCCTCCTCCGATATGGCCGCTTGAACCGGTGCCGGGTATTGAAAAATTAATCATTTGTGCTGCAAAAACAAATGCACCCATTACCCCCATCAAGGGAATTTTCTTTTCGTCCATATCATTCTGGATTCTTTTAGTTGAATAAGCTGCAACTCCAGCGGTGGCAGCCAGCATAGCTCCACCCACCGCCGATGAAATCAAGGCATCAGCCATATGCATAATATCAACTCCTTTGCAAAAGTAAAATGACCCATAAAGGGAAGTTTGACACTTAGCCCCTTCATGGGTCTGACTTTACATTAGTTCCATAAGTTTTCCAAATAGTTTCAGGAACCTTCGTGGCTCCAATCCCGATATAAATATATCACAGACTGCTGACTCCTGTCAAATTGAGTTTTGAGTGCCTTGAAGGTATATAAGCCTTGCAGTTGTATGTTGTTCCTGCTGATTAAGCTACTTTATATCCTTTAAGAAGCTGCGAAGCTTTTCCTGGAAAATACCGGGTTTTTCTATATGGGGGGAGTGCCCTGCATCCATAACTACAAATTCCTCATACCGCCCACCCTTCTCCTTGTACTTCTCCAACACATACCTGGTCTGTGATACCATAGGCTGCGGCGGATATATGTCATCTCCCGGCCATCCCGGTACAAACCCTGACTTTCCTAAGAATCCAATATCAAAGAAGGATTGGTCTGATACAATCATATCATTTTCTCCCCGCACCCATAGTATAGGTGCCTTTCCGCCAATCTCTCCTTATTTCTTTACATTACAACTCCGCCGTCAACGCTTAATACTGTCCCGGTTATATATCTGGCTTCATCTGATGCCAGGAAGCAGTATGCATTGGCAATATCCTCAGATTGTCCAAGGGACTTCAACGGGGACTTATCCTTCATCATATCAAGAACCTTCTCAGGCATTTTTTCTGTCATAGGGGTCATTATAAATCCAGGTGCTACGGCATTTACACGTATGCCTTTCTTACCAAGCTCTTTGGCCCATGTCTTTGTCATACCGATAACGCCCCATTTTGAAGCCGCATAATTGGTCTGGCCGAAATTACCGTAGATTCCTACAACGGATGATGCATTAAGTATAACGCCGCCGCCATTTTCGGCAAGATATGCTGCGGCAGCCTGGCCGCAATTGAATACTCCCTTAAGATTGACATTGATAACCTTATCAAAATCTTCCTCTGTCATTTTAAGAAGCGTACCGTCAGCAGTTATACCGGCGTTGTTAACTACTATGTCAATTTTCCCAAAAGCGGCAACAGCGTCCTCAAAAAGCTTCTTTATGCTTTCCCTGTCTGTAACATCAACCTTGAGGCCTATGGCTTCTCCGCCCAGCTTTTTGAGCTCCTCTACCGTCTCATTTACCTGATCGATATTGACATCGCATACTACTACCTTGGCACCCTCCTTTACAAATTTAACAGCGGTAGCTTTGCCGATGCCCCTTGCAGATCCTGTAATAATAGCAGCTTTTCCCTCTAATCTCATTAATAGTTACCTCCTTGAAAATATAATCTGTTTTAATATTGTGCATGTCTCCCGCCATGCTTACCTACCTGAGCATATATTTGTCCGCCTCATCCCGGAGTTTCTTCCTGAAGTCAGGATGTGCAACAGCTATAAGATTATTGACTCTTTCCTTTACTGTACGTCCCCTAAGAGGAGCAACCCCGTATTCAGTAACAATGTAATCCACGTCATTCCTCTGGAGGGTTACTCCTGCGCCGGGTGCCAGGAAAGGCACTATCTTTGATACCGTCTGGTTTGCAGCCTTGCTGAAGGTGGTGGAATATAATGCAATAATTGACTTTCCGCCTTCACTCATCTGTGCTCCCCTTGCGGTATCCGACTGACCTCCGGTTCCGCTGAACTGGATATGCCCCAATGATTCCGAACAGCATTGGCCTGTCAAGTCAACCTCCATGGATGTATTTATCGAAACCATCTTATAGTTCTTGGCCAGGGTCTCCGGATCGTTTACGTAAGAGCCGCGGAGTACTTCGACGCCCGGATTCTGGTCTATAAATTTGTATAATCTTTCTGTCCCCAAGGTCATTGTAGCAACGAATTTACCCTTGTGTATAGTCTTTCTTTTATTTGTAATAACACCGGCTTCATAAAGGTCAATCATGCCTTCCGTCAGCAATTCGGTATGCACTCCCAGCTCTTTTTTTGATTTCAGTGCTTCTGAAACAGCATTCGGAATTCCGCCTATGCCTAATTGTATAGTAGAGCCGTCCTCCACCAGGTCAGCGATATACTGGCCTATTATTCTGTCCTTATCACTGGGTTCAGGATATGGGAATACCGGTACCGGCCTTTTGGATTCATAAAAAAAGTCAACATCTCTGATATGAATGCTTGTGTCTCCATATGTCCTGGGATAGTTTTCATTTACCTCCAATATTACTATGTCGGCAGTCTCTGCAAATTCCTTTTCATATGTGCAGGACACTGATAGATTGAAATATCCATGCTTATCCATAGACGCGGATGATCCGACAAATATGTGCGGTTTCCTGTAATGCAGCCTGTCTCTGGCAGATATATGAAGATGGTTGGGTATATAGCCCGTGGTATCGAAGGGGTGTGATTTTCTCACAGGAGCTGTATAGAACCATGCAGCATTGGTAAAATGCCCTTTCATCTCCGGTT
>CAZUGK010000004.1:27433-46155 GCA_964619815.1 uncultured Clostridiaceae bacterium
CAGTATAAAATTTATAGTTGCCCATATTGATACAGGTCAAGACATTGACATTACGAACCCGGTCTGCAACCTCATGAAGCCTGCTCATAAAGTCATAGGCCTCGCCGGCAGCAAGGGCAGAAACTATGTCAGTATCCGATTCCACCATTGCAAGCGCTTTATCAACATCTATCAATTTGCTTTGATATTCCTGTCTATAATCCATGTTTGCACCCTCCTCAGTCCTGTACAGGACCCCATTTTATTGTATTGGCAGCCCAGGCATAGCCTATGCCTGCCCCTACGGTAACTACTATGTCGCCATCCTTGATTTTGTTCTGCTCCAAGCCCAATATCAGGGATAGTATCTGGTCAAGCTGCCCGATATGCCCGTAGTCCTTAAGATATACTGATTTTGAAATGTCAAGCCCTAATTCCTGAAGCATGAGTTTGTGTGCAGAATACTTGAAGTGCAATATTCCAAGATAATCGATATCCTCCTCTCCATATCCGCTCTTTTTCAGTGAATCTCTTATAACCTTAAGGAAGTTTGGGGTGGACTTTTCATTTAACCTTGCTTTCATGCCCTCAACATCAAAAATGTCAAGGGACTTTTGAGCTACAACCGCATTTTCAGGAGTGATAGGATTTACTGTACCGCCATATCTTACTCCTGCATCCCGTGCAAATGATCCGTCGCTTATAATAGCCGACTCCAAAAGTTCATTCCTCCCCAGGTTCTTTTTAAGCACAATTGCTGCCCCGCCGGCACCCAGGTTAAACATAAAGCTTACCCTGCTGTTCTTATAGTCCAAAAAATCGCCGTTCCGGTATCCCCCGCATATAAGCACGGTATTTATGCTGTCATCACTGAGCATCATGTCCTTTGCCACCTTCATGGCAGTTATGCATGTGCAGCACCTCTGCTGAATATCAAATCCGTATGCATTGTATGCTCCTATCTTCTCCTGAATGTATATGGCCGAAGTTGTAAGAGGATACTCCTTCCACTCCTCGCCAATACATATAACTACATCAATATCCAGCGGGTTAATATTATATTTCTCCAAGGCAATTTGGGCAGCCTTATAACCCATCTCCTGGGTTCCGTCCTCCGGTCCCGGAATAGGCTTCTTCACAAAACCTAACTTTTCAATAACGGCTTCTTCACTCCATGCCCCTCCTGTAGCTTCAGAGACCTCCTTTGCAGTCATGAAGCTTTCCGGTGTGTAAAATCCGAGCCCTGCAATCCCTACATGTTTTCTCATGACCTTACCTCCCCAATTATATAGACATTAGTTTCCAAGCACAGACAACCAGAGTTAGTTGCCTAATCCTCTATGTCCATATATAATGTTTGCAATTATTATGCCATGTAGAAAAAACAGGGTATTTACTTCATTTAGACCCTGTTTTGCAACAGTCTGGGCATATTTCAAATAAAAAAATACAGGTTGTGCCTGTATTTTTTTATTGGAAATATCAAATATTTCAAATTTGTTGTATAGGAATATTACATGTGTTAAATTTTGTTACAATTTACATATTCGCATCCAAGCCGTATTCTTCTATCTTCCTGTAAAGTGTTACTCTTGGTATATTTAATTTCTTAGCTGCCTCACTTTTATTATATCCACATTCCTTCAAAGTGTTCAGTATAACCTCTTTTTCTACGGATTCAATTATATTGTTCAATCCCCCTTGCTTCTGCTTCTCTTCAAACTTATTCTTGATAGAGTTGTTTATTATATAAGGCGGCAGGTCATTAATGCTTATATTTACATCATCAGAGTTTACACACATTTTTTCAATGACATTTTTTAGCTCTCTTATATTTCCGTGCCAACTGTAATTCTTCAGTACCTCCATTACATTTTCAGGTGTATGCCTGAACAGGCCGGATTCTCTGTGAAACTCACTGATAAATTTATCTATAAAAAGAGGTATATCGTCCTTTCTCTTTCTCAAGGGCGGTACCTCAATTGTAAGCACATTCAGCCTGTAGTACAAATCCTCCCTGAATTCTCCCTTTTTTACCATTTCCTCGAGGCTTCTGTTTGTTGCACATATTACTCTTACATTAAGCTTAATGGGGTTTTTGCCCCCTATCCTTTCCACTTCCTTCTCCTGCAGCACCCTAAGCAGTTTAGCCTGCATATGGTAAGGCATTTCTCCTATTTCATCAAGGAATATAGTGCCCCTGTTTGCCAGTTCAAACTTACCCATATTCCCGCCTTTTTTAGCTCCTGTAAAGGATCCTTCCTCATACCCGAAAAGCTCTGATTCAAGGAGATTCTCAGGTATAGCGGAACAATTGACACTGATAAACGGCATGTCCCTGTTCTGGCTTTCATTATGGACCGCGTGGGCAAACAGCTCCTTACCAACACCGCTTTCCCCAAGTATTAAAACATTGGAGTTAAACTTTGCAACCTTTTTTACCTTTTCCTTGCATTTTATAATTTCCTCCGTGTTGCCTATAATATCATCCAATGAGTATTTTGCAGGGTTCATTCTGGCGATCTCATTCTTATACAGTTTTAGCTCCTTATCAAGCACCCTGTATTTTTCCATAACCTCCTTAAGTTCATTGAAGTTCTGGAACAATACCACACCGAATCCTCCAATGAGTCCCCCGTCATCATTAAGTATCGGAATCCGGTGAACAATTGCGTCCCTTCCGTTATGGAACTTGTGCCTCCAGGCTATTTCCGCCTGCTTGCTGTGAAGTACCTCCATGAATCTTGAAGTGGGATTTACATCTGTAACCAGCATTCCTGAAACATCCTTGTCCGATATATCCAAAAAATCCTTGAAGGCTTTATTTATGTATATTATACGTCCATCCTTGTCCAGAAAATCTATGGCAATGGGAAGATTATCAAACACCTTGTGGCAGAACTGAATAAAGTCCTTTGAATGAAAAAAAACGCTCATTTCAAACATACCCCATTTCAAGCTTAGATAGTTTTATTATACAACATTATTCACGCTAATTCAAAAATTGCGAAAAATTAAACTTCTATATTCGTGCATCATATTACTCATGATATTTTTATGCAGCCTCCCCAATTATTATGATAAAACCGGGCGGCTGCCTATTGAGTCTAATGGCAAAGCAGTAGCAATCGAGCAGCCATGTAAAGCATGGCATAACTATGCCTTAGCTATTACATGGCTGCTCTGTTGTTGCTTACCGAACCACTACCCGGTTTTTAATCTGCTGAAATGCTAAAATATTGATATCTGCTTGTTGTACACGCTCAAATGTCCAAGAACAATAGCTGCGAATTCATAGGACTTTTCATACATGGAAGCATGGCCTGAACCCTTTATGACCACAAATCTTGAGTCCTTTATCCTCTTGTGGATTTCCTCCTGGTATCTTATCGGAGTCATAATATCATATTCTGCACCTATTATCAGCGTTGGCACCGTTATTTTATGCAGTTCATCAACAATATCAAGATCGGATGCGCTTCTAATCGCTCTTCTGAATCCGGCGTACCAAACTGACATATCCAGCTTGGCAAAGTCATTTTCTCTTTTCTTCAACCAATTGATGTTTTGTTCATAGAATTCTGTTGAATATATATATGGCATTGTGGCGTTGAAGTATATATGGCCGTTGTTCAAGCTTGCAGCATAATCCCATATCTCTTCAATATCGTTCATCAATTTGTTTGTATATGCCGTAGTATTTGCCAATATAAGCGAATACAACATATTTTGATATTTCAGTGCAAACAATTGAGCTACTTCTCCTCCATAGGAAATTCCCAAAAGGTGCAGCTTCTCAAAACCCAGCTTGGCAAAAAGCTCCTTGAGCATTTCAACATGCATATCCTGATTATAGGGACCATCAGCTTTATCCGCCCTTCCCTGATCAACAAGATCTATCAAGACCAGCTTGTGACCGGCTGAAAATGCATCTATGAATCCGGCCCAACTGGCTGTGCTCATCATTATTCCGTTCAATATAACCAGAGGTTCACCTTCCCCATAGGTTTCGTAATACACTTTCTTGCCCATTATTTCAACAAATGGCATATTGCACCCCTCCACAAATAACCCCTGCTTACGCAAGGGTTTTTAATTAATATTATTTAGCTTTTGCAGCAAGCTTGTTCTTAAGCTTTATGAGCAGACCCAATACCCCTTGAGGTGCGAAAAGTACAATGAGAATATAAAGTAAACCGAAAATGATGTACCAACGTTCAAAGAGCACATTAACCTTAGCAAGCTTGGAGAGATATTCCCCTGCTAAGTTTATGATGCCGGTTCCCAGTATTGCTCCATAGAGTGAGCCTGCACCGCCAATAACAGTTGCCAGTAAAGCATCGGTGGTCTTGCCTACAGTAAGCACAGAGGTACTTACGAATCTCATATGAATTGCATAAACTGCTCCTGCCAGACAAGCTGTAATGCCTGCAACTATGTTTGATATAATCTTATAGCGCAATACATTAAAGCCCAAGAATGTAGCCCTTTGCTCATTTTCACGTATAGCCACAAGTACTCTTCCTGTAGGAGAGTTGGTAAACTTCCAAAGTAAAATAAAAGCAATAACCAAAAATGCCAAGGCAAAATAATAGATTAACGTTTTATTCATCAATATACTCGGTATCCTAAAGGTCATACCGTCATACCCGTTGGTAATGTGTCTTGCTTTCTCAGCGAGTATAACGCCAACCTGGGCAAAGGCAAGAGTAATCATGGCATAATACGTATTCTTTACTCTCAAGGAAAGGAAGCCGATAAAGAAGGAAAGAATAGTGCTCACTACCAAAGCGGCAAGTATGCCCAGTAGAAGATTGACCATGGTAGCCTTTGTCTGAGTAATAAAAATCGAAACCCCATAAGCTCCGATGCCAAAGAACAAAGCGTGTCCGAAGGAGACAATCCCCGTATAGCCCAGAAGAATATCATAGCTCATGGAATAGACGCTCATACAGAATATCAAAACCAACAGGTTAAGGGTGGGACGCTCTGCAAAAATCGGCATAACGGTTAGAATTAGAAGTATGACAATTTGCACCAACCAGTTACTTTTAAAAAGTCTTGCAACACCGGGTGATTCTATTTTTACCTGCTGCATTTATTCTCCCCCCTTTCCAAATAATCCACTTGGTTTTAATAAGAGTACAATGATCATCACTATTACGATAACAGCTGTAGCTGCATCAGGATATATATAGGCTGTATAGGAGCTGGCAAGGCCTACCAGAACGGAACTGAATGCGGTCCCGATAAAACTGCCCATACCACCGATAACAACCACCATAAAGCCGGTCATCTGATACATAAGTCCTATTTCCGGATTAACCGCCCCCAAAGCAGGAGCCATCATTGCACCGCCTAAGGCAGCTAAAGCAGAGCCAATTACAAACACCAGATTAAACACTTGCTTAATGTTAATTCCAAGAGCCTGAACCATGTCGGGGTTCTGAACACCGGCCCGCACAGTCATGCCGAGTTTAGTCCTGGCAATAACCATGTTCATAACCACTGCCACTATTAAGCCCAACAGAATTAAAAAAACGCGGTACTTTACAATTACGATATCGCCGATAACCCAGCTTCCCTGAAGTGCTGCAGGCTGAAATGCCGGTATGATGTTTGAACCAAAAGGGATTTTTATTAACTCATTCAATACCAGCATCAAACCGGTAGTCAAAAGGATTTGGGAAACATGATTTCCATAAACCCTGCTTATTACCAGCTTTTCCATAACCCAACCCACAACTGCACCGGTCAATAATGCAGCCGCAAGGCCAATTGTAAAGCTTCCGGTCTTGTTAAAGGCAAATACCCCGGCATAACAACCATACATAAAGACAGTACCGTGGGCGAAATTAAGTACTCCCATAAGACCATAAACCAGAGAAAGTCCGGAAGACAGCAAATAATACATCATACCTGTAGCCAAGCCGGCAACCGTCAAATTAACAAATATATCCATACTTACCCACCTCCATTATTCCCTGGTCCCAATGCCCAGGTAGCGCTGCTGAAGGCCTTTGTCCTTTATAAGCTCCTCCATGGCACCCTGGTGCACTGTTTGACCGTCATCTATTATATAATAGCGTTCTCCTACAGCGGAGGCCAGCCAGAAATTCTGCTCTACCAAAACTACGGTAGTATGGGCTTTAACCTGCTTAATTGCTTCGGCCAGCTTTTCAACCATAATCGGGGCCAAGCCTTTGCTGGGCTCATCAATTAAGAGTAATTTATTATCATTTACCAGTGCCCGGCCGATAGAAAGCATCTGCTTTTGCCCACCACTCAAACCACCGGCTTTAACCTTCAACTTAACCTTCAAGTCTGGAAATATATCCAGCACCCTATCTTTCCGGTCCATAGTTTCCTTGTTTTCCTTAAGCATAGCTATTCTGAAATTCTCATCAACTGTCAGCTGTGAAAAGATGCCCTGGTCTTCGGGAACAAAAGCCATCCCCTTCCTTGCAATTACATAAGGAGGCAGCCCATGAATCTTTTCTCCGTCTAGTTCAACAGAACCTTTTGAGGGAGGATTAAGGCCCATTATAGAGCGCAGAGTAGTTGTCTTACCTGCACCATTACGTCCTATAAGAACTGTAACGTAACCTTCAGGTATTTCCAGGTTGATACCCTGGAGGATGTGATATTGACCAATATATGTCTGCATCTCCTTAACATCAAGAAGCATTATGCCATCCCCCCTAAATAAGCTTTCTGAACCTGCTCGTTTTTCATAATATCTTCAGGCTTCCCTTTGTCCAATAAGCCTCCATTAAATAGCACAACAATTTCATCAGAGAGGGAAAGTACCATGTCCATCTTATGCTCAACCAGCATAATGGTCTGTCCGCCTTCAACCTTCAATTTTGCCAGCAGTTCAAGAATAATCGGCACCTCTTCCAAAGACATACCGGCAGTAGGCTCATCCAGAAGCAGGACTTCAGGCTCCAGTGCCAGAACAATAGCAATTTCTAGTTTTCTTTTATCCCCATGAGCAAGATTTAAAGCTTTAGCGTTTGCTTTATCTGATAAATTGACCTTCTCCAGCATTTCCATGGCTTTATCCTGAAACTGCTTATATTTGAGATAGTGCCTGAAAATAGAGTTGGCACCGGCTTTAGCCTGAACTGCAAGCCTTACGTTTTCCAATGCGGTTAGATTTGGAAATACATTAGTAATCTGAAAACAGCGGCCCATCCCATGCTTCACCCTCGCATCGGCAGGCATGCTGGTAATGTCCTGACCTCTTAAGAGTACCTGACCTTCACTGGGCTTTAGAAGCCCGCTTATCAAGTTGAAAAAAGTAGTTTTACCCGCACCATTGGGGCCGATTATGGATGTGAAGGTCTTGGGCATAATGTCTAATGTCACATGGTCCACCGCTGTGTGACCTCCGAATTTGATAGACAGGTCACGGGTTTTTAAAATGGGTTCGCCCATGTTATCTTCCCTCCTAAATTAGAAGTATGGTTAATTTAGTATAATTTACAATATATTGTATCATAGATGCCCTTTATATCAAAAGGGGCCGTAGGCAATCACGGCCCCTTTTGATTATTATCTTTACTTTTGGTTCATAATAGGAGGAGCAGTTTCCTCAGGAGTCAATTCGCGAACAAGAACCGGCACAGGATGATCAACGCCATCCTTCTTCTCAAGTTTGATTGCATATATGACCTGTAATGCCTGATGGTCCTCTTTTCTGAATGTCATCGGTCCCTTTGGAGTATCAAAGCTCATGCCTTCCATAGTAGCAATAAGCTTCTCTGCATCAGCACTGCCCCCGGTTTTCTCAAGGGCTGTAGCTATGGACATAGCAGCTGCAAATCCGCCTGCATCAAACAGGTCAGGGACAGTATTGTATTTTTCTTTTGCCTTAGCTACCATCCAGTCATTAACGTCATTCTTCGGCAGTCCGTTGTAATATACGCAGAAGCCTTCCATACCTACGTTATCCCACATGGTTCTTAGTGCTGCAAGGTCAGGAGCGCCTGTTGAAAGTCTTATGCCTTTTTCCTGAACCTTCTGGTCCATGAATGCCTTCCATGGGCTATTGGCACCTGCCCATATTACATATACCGCTTCCGGCTTGGCTGCAATCATCTTCTGTATTTCAGCCGTGAAGTCAGTGGCTTCAGCCGGCGGATAAGCCTCGAATATTATTTCGGCACCGATATTAGCCGCAGCTTTTTTGAATGCGTCTGCACCGCCGTGGCCAAAAGCACTGTCAGGGGCAAAAATGCCTAATTTGGCACCCTTCTTGCCTATTGCAGCAGCAGCTGCAGCAGCATCCTGGGATGAGTTACGGCCTGTACGGAAGATATATTTGTTCCAGTTTGCTCCGGTAATAGCATCAGCAACAGCGGGCTCTACCACCATTACCTTCTGGTATTCCTCTGCCAGCGGCACTATAGCCAATGCATCAGATGAGCTTGCGCAGCCTACAAGAATGTCGACCTTGTCTTCTTCCAGAAGCTTTACGGCCTTCTGCTTTGCAACTTCAGGCTTGTTTTCAGAGTCTTCAACAATAAACTGAATTTCCGTATTACCAACTTTGTTGGTACCCTTGGTAGCATACTCAAGACCCATTTCAAAACCACGGATTGTTTGCTCGCCATAGGCCTGAAGCGCACCGGTTTTTGAAGTTACCATACCTACTTTAACTACTTTGGCTTCTGCTGCATCACCAGCTCCTGCGGTTTCCGTTGAACCTGCACTGCCGGAATTACTGCAGCCTGCAGCAGCAGATATAACAAGCATCATAACCAGTAAGATAGCAACAAATCTGCGTCCTTTAAACTTTAACAAAATATCCCCTCCCAAATTTTAATTTTCTATGTAAAATATTAATGTTAAAAAAGCATTAATATTTTAGCATTGTTGGCTGTGTCAGTTTACACTGACAGGAGTCCGGAACCGGTTAGCGGTTGTAACATTATGTTACGGTTGTTATAGTTTGATACAAATCTCTGTGATAGTCTTTAGCTAAGTCCCATACCATTAGAAAAGCATCCTGTTTTCTGGTTTCGGGGGTCAGCTGCCTCATGGTCAACTGCCCTCCATTTATTATGTACGCAATTTTAATGCCAAAGTTATTTGATTCTTCTTAAAATTGAAACAATATTTGTAGCCCCGCTGCCGCCTATATTTAGTGTAAGTCCTGTTTCCGCATTATTTACCTGAAGTCCAATAGCCTCTCCAAGAAGCTGTCTTGCAATAAGTACATGCATTGATACTCCAGTTGCACCCACCGGATGGCCTTTTGCTTTGAGCCCGCCTGACGCATTTACAGGAAGCCTTCCTCCAACATATACATCACCATTTTGAAGCGCTTCCCTCCCCTTGCCTGAAGAAGCAAGCCCCAAGGCCTCATAAATCAAAAGCTCGGTTATCGTAAAGCAGTCGTGAACCTCTGCAACGTCTATGTCATTAATTGTCAGCCTTGTATTATTCAGAGCCTTGCCTATTGCATACCTTGCAGCTGTAAGTTCATAATTGGATCTCTTCCCCTCTACTATAGAGAGGTAATCTGATGCCTGAACCACTTCCGCAATTTCGACCACCTTATCCTTTAATGCCTTTGCATTTTCTGTCCTGGTAATAACCAGTGCAGCAGAACCATCGGATACAAGAGAACAGTCAGTTAGCTTTAATGGCTCTGCAATCATTGGGTTTTTCTCAGATACCGTGCTTGCAAATTCATGCGTATATTCGACATGCATCTGAGCAAGCGGATTGGACATGGCATTTTTATGTGACTTGCAGGAAATAAGGCCAAGGGTGTCATACAATTCCTCAACCTTGTACCCGAACTTAGACATATAGCCCTTGGCAAACTCAGCATAAAGCCCCGGGAATGTATAACCCCTTCCACCCTCTGTGGGATAATAGGATGCTGTTGCAAGCACTTCTGTAACTCCTGCTGTCTTCAGGGATGTCATTTTTTCCACACCTATTACGAGAACAGTATCAGCCTTTCCGGCTTCTATGGCATTGACAGCCTGAGCAACTGCCGTCGACCCTGATGCACATGCGTTCTCTACCCTGACACAGGGCTTGAACCTTAAGTCCTGATCAATCTCCAGAGAATAAGGTGCAATATGCTCCTGTTTATTAAACTGTCCTGCAGCAAAATTACCGACAAACACAGCATCTATGTCTTTCCCCGTTATACCTGCATCCTTTAGTGCACCCTTCCCTGCTTCAATCAATAAATCGTATACTGTCTTGCCTTCCAGTTTTCCCACTTTGCTATGGTATGTTCCTATTATTGATACCGGCATTTCATTACCCCCTTTAGCCTGTCAAATTGATGCAAATGATATGCCAAGTACAGCTGTGACAGCATCATATTTTCCATACAGTGTTAAACTGCATATTTTTTCAGTAATCCGGTTTAAAACCTTGAAGCAATATCCTCCAGTACTTTTGCTGTGCCGCTCAGTTCCTGAACAGATGCATTTATCTGCTGCACTGCAGATGCCTGCTCCTGGTAAACTCCATTTTCTTCGCTGATGTCTTTGGAAATTTCCACTACAGAATCCCGTATCTTTTTTAAAACTTCCTTGATGTCATTTATTGATTTGGTGCTTGAGGCGGATAATTTCCTGATCTCTTGGGCTACAATACTGAAACCCTTTCCGGATTCTCCTGCCCTCGCAGCTTCAATAGCGGCATTCAAGCCTAGAAGGTTTGTCTGATCTGCAATCTCTTTTACAAACCTTAATATATTATCAGTATCCTTTGTCCGGTTTTCAGCTTCATCAATGCTCTTAACCATTCTGACGCTAAAATCGGCTACCTGCTGGATACCCGTTGAAACTTCATTGACTGATTTTGATATTTCTTCCAGTGCTGATGATAAATTTCGTGAAATGTTTAAAATTTCCTCCTGGCGTTTTAAGCTTCTGGCAATGGAAAAGCTGCCTACTACCTCACCGCTCTCATCCTTAACAGGCACTGCAATGGACTTTACTGCTATGCCGAATACTTCTTTTGGGACAATTACAGATACCACCTTTCCTCTTTCCGTACACTCATACGTAGCTGAGCCCGGTCTCAGCAGGTCCCCTGTCCCGACGTTCATAGGAATGTTCTTGTTGGTTTCAAACCTTAAGCATTTCTCCCTGTCATTAATCCCGATTGCAATATCATCTTCAAAGAAATACTGCAAATACGGTATTAAATTGTTAAAGGAATCAAGAATCTTATTATCCGAAATGGACTCAATCAAGGTTTAACCTCCTATCATTAAAGAATCAGCAGTTCTTAACCACAAATCCGGCAAGCATACTGTTCAGGATACCTGGTTTTTCAAAAATTGTGACATGCCCGCAGTCCGGTATGACGGCAAACTCTGCATTTGGTATGCTGTCTGCCAAAAGCTTAGAAAATTTAACAGGCTTTAATATATCATCCTGGCCGCATACCACAAGTGAAGGACATTGTATCCTATAAAGCTCATCCGTCATATAAACATCCTTCTCAAAGGTCTCATAAAGGCTTATCTGACCTTTGAAATAGTCTGGCGACAGAGATTTCATGGCTGCTGCCCGCTTTTCAAGGAACTCCATGTTCTCCTTCATAAAGCTGCTGCCGTATATGCTTGGTGCCATTCCCCAGAAGAACCCTTCAGGGTCTCCAATACGGGCGAAAAGCTTCCAGCCTCTGATAAAAAGCTTCAGATTGGAATCCAGTTCACTGACAGAATCTATAATTGAGATGGATTTTACATATTCCGGGTAATCAATGGCAAATCTCATGGCAACTTCTCCACCGTATGACGTGCCTATTATATGAAGTTTTGTTACTCCGAGATAATCAAATAAAGCTCTTGCTTCAAAAGCATGCTGTCTGAAGGTATACACTCCATCCGGCTTATCTGACATAGCCTGGCCTTTAAAGTCATGCAAGATAATTCTGAAGCCAAGCTTTTCAAATACCGGTACTTGATAAGCCCAACTGCCGGTTGACGCCATGACTCCATTCATAAAGGCTACAGTCTCTTCGCTGTCATGACTGCCTTTTTCTTCATAAAACAACTTTACTCCGTTAACTATAAAATAAGGCATAATCAAAACCTCCTTCTACCCCCACCGAACAGCTGTTGCTGCCCAAGAATAGCCTGTGCCTGCACCCAACATTACTACCAGGTCACCTTCATTGATTTTACCAAGCTTTAAACCTTCATAAACCGAAATATATGCATCAGCAGACTGGACATGTCCAAAATTCTTAAGTATGAAGGATTGTTCATCAGTCATTCCAAATTCGCCCAATATAAGGTTTAGAATAGACTTTTTCATAAATATGGGTGCAAGGAAATCTATGTCTGTCTTGCCATAACCGCTCTTCTCCACTGCTCCGGCAATGACTCTGCAGAAGTTTGGCAGCGATATGGGATCCAGCTGCTCCTTCATCTTATCAGGGTTTGCTACATCCAGGCCATAGTAGCCGATGCTGTTTTCTACAGTCGCAGCTTCAACATTCTGCAGATTCTTGTCCACTATTTTGTTTTTGTGGTAATTTACGTTGCCAATTCCGTATACTGCTACATCCGCTGCAAACCTTCCATCGGTTATCATATCCGTCTCCAATATCTGATTCTTTTCATATCCCCTTTGCACAAGGCAAGCCGCTGCTCCATCGCCAAAATTGAACATAAATCTTGCCCTTGAATTTTTATAATCAACAAGGTCAGATTCCCTTGTTCCAACAACAAGAAGTACATTTTCAAGTTCAGGCTGTGTAATTAGAAGGCTCTTGGCAAGCTGCAGGCTCAGTGCCCCCGATGAGCAAAGATTATGGACTTCGAAGGTTTTGGCGTTTACAGCCCCCAGTTTATTCTGTATATCTGCCGAACAGTTATAAAGATAGTAATCCCTGTATTCGCTTCCATGATAAATTATAAGGTCAATATCCCCAGGCTGTATCACTCCCCTTATGCAATCCATCGAGGCCTTTACACACATATCAGAAACTGTCTCTCCTATCTCCGCCTTATGCTTTGACTCTATACCGAATTTCTCTCTTATTACCTCTTCGGGAATTCCGCTCATTTTCGCTATATCATCACTTGTCTCAATATTTTCCGGATAATATACTCCTATGCTTCTTATTCCAATTGGTCCTGTATATAATTTTGCCATATTCATAATCCCTCCTTAATAGTTAGTCTTCAGGCTTTCCATACTGCAACACTACATCCTGCGATACTATTTTACCGACGGAATTTTTGGGGACCTCAGCTACAAAGGTAACGTATCTAGGCAGCTTATAACGGGCAAGCCTGGTATTCAGGAATTCAATAACCTGTTCCTTGGTCACTTGCGATCCTTCCTTCAAGGCTATTACCGCCTTTCCCACCTCGCCCCATTTTTCATCAGGAACCCCTATAACGCAGCACTCATGGACCTCTTCCATATCATAAAGGACCCTCTCTATCTCAGGAGGAAAAACATTCTCTCCGCCGCTGATATACATATTTTTCTTTCTTCCTACTATATAATAAAAACCGTCCTTATCCTTTTTTGCTATATCTCCTGTATACACCCATCCGTTCTTTAAAGTCTTAGCTGTCTCTGCTTCATTCTTCCAGTAGCCTGAAAATATCTGCGGTCCTGTAAATATAAGCTCCCCGGCTTCATCCACCCCAAGCTCGCGACCGGCTTCATCCACAATCCTGGCTACCGTAAAATGGAAGGGCACACCTACGGATACATATTTTTCTTTTAACTGGTCTATAGTCATTAGACCGACAGGAATACCCAGATTCATGGGACCGCCTTCTGTCAAGCCATAGCCTGCACATATTTTTATACCCTTTTCCCAGAACTTCTCCATGACCTGTATCGGTGTAGGAGCCGCTCCGGACATTACCCACCTGACTGATGACCAATCAGTGATATCAAACTCAGGCTGTTCATACATCATCCTGAATATAGTGGCTGCTCCGAATATGCAGGATGGTTTATTATCATTCACTACCTTCAAGGTGAGCTTTGGGTCAAAGGTTTTATTTATCATAAGCAGTCCTCCGGCCCTAAGCATTGCAAGGGTCAATATGTTCCAGCCGCCTGTATGGAACAGAGGCAGAATAACATGCACACGGTCATCCTTATTCAAACCCCAGTCAATTATATTGTTCAGTGCATTGAAAAGCACCGCCCTGTGAGAGATCATTGCTGCCTTCGGAAGCCCCGTTGTCCCGCCTGTATGGATAAGGAGATAAATATCTTCAAGATCCAGGTTCTCGCATCTTCTGTGCGTATTGTTTGAGTATTCCATGATTTTTTCATATTTTAAATCCCCATACTCATTTTTCGATTTTGATATGATTACATAATTCTTTAGGGCACCTGAAATTTTCTTCAACTGCTCAATATTTGAAGAAAATACATCCTCGTAAAACAATACCTTAGGTTCCTCATTGTCTATCAGAAGTCTGAGTTCTTGTGCCGGCAGTCTTAGATTGTAAGGCACAAATATAGCTCCCAGCTTTCCGCATGCAAAAATACCATCAAACATTTCAATAATGTTCCTGGCGATAAAAGCCACCCTATCACCCTTTTTCACATCAAACCTATCAGCCAGATAATTGGCCAGCCTGTTCGCCCTGTCGTCCAAATCCTTATAGGTATAATGGACACCGGAATCCAAATCATAAATGGCCTCCCTGTCCGGAGTCAGTTTTGCCCTCTGCCCTGCCTGATCACCAATCCATTCCCAGTTCTGAGATAACATTTGCCAACCTCCTTCGCCTGTTTCGTATTAATAATTCAGGTAAATTAAAAACCTGCATAACACTGCTGTAATGAATTGCATGATTTATGCCAAAATTCTTAATATTTGTATTAATTATTTATGCCGACAGCGGACAAAAAAATATCAAAGCCTGCGAACTCTCATATAAACAGTTATCAGACTATCCAAGCAAATATCCGGATATTTTTTTCATGGGTATTGGTAGTTTAAAAGATAGGTTTATTAAGGTTTTTATATATAAGTCCTGTGTAACATAATGTTGCACTAATGAAAAAAGTAAGTCAGGCATATGCCTGACTTACTTTTTTCATTATCTTATATTTCTTTTCATCGCTCTGGGTGGTCCCAATATCTCTGCCATTACTATACTTTTTATCAGATTATCCTCTGTTATTTCGAACGCGGGGCTTTCACCAATCACCTTTGCCTCAGCCTTAGGAGCAGCTTTCTTTTTTTCCTTCTGCTCGTGTTCGGGATGTTCATTGCAAACGCCCTCAAGGCTTTGGTTCTGTTCAACATAGTCTAAACTGCCCGCTCTTCTTCTGTCCTCAACCTCAATACCTTCACTTTCCTCAAAAGCAACCGGCGAAGGCATATAGCTGCTTTCCATATCCATTACAGCCCTCTTGGGCTTCTCAGGAATATTCATTTGATACTTTCCTGGTTTTTGCCTGTATTGGCCTTGCTGTCTCTTCGCACCGCCCTGTCCTTTGCCCTGATTCTGCTGCTTCATGACAGAGCTGATTATGCCTATTATTATGAATATTACTATAGATAAACCTTCCAACTACATCCCTCCTTTGATGGAGATGCTTCCATTCGGAATTACTTCTTATCCTTTTCTATTGTATCACTTTTACCAACCTTTGATATTGCATCCCTCATCTGGGTATCTGCCTGCATGTTCTGAAGCTGGTAATAATCCATTACACCCATCTTTCCGTTTCTTAAGGCGTCAGCAAGTGCTTTCGGCACTTCAGCCTCAGCTTCCACAACCTTGGCTCTCATTTCCTGCACTGAAGCCTTCATCTCCTGTTCCTTTGCAACAGCCATTGCACGTCTCTCTTCTGCTTTGGCCTGGGCTATCCTCTTATCGGCTTCAGCCTGGTCTGTCTGCAGCTGGGCACCTATGTTCCTGCCTACATCTACGTCTGCGATATCTATTGACAGTATTTCAAAGGCTGTACCTGAATCCAGGCCTTTTGCCAGCACTGTCCTTGATATCAAATCCGGATTTTCCAATACTGCCTTATGGCTCTCACTGCTACCTACAGTGGTTACAATACCTTCACCTACTCTGGCTATTATGGTCTCTTCGCCTGCTCCGCCGACCAGTCTTTCAATGTTAGCTCTTACTGTTACTCTTGCTTTTGCCCTTACTTCTATACCATCCTTAGCTACTGCTGCTACTACCGGTGTTTCAATTACCTTAGGATTAACGCTCATCTGTACTGCCTGCAAAACATCTCTGCCTGCAAGATCAATTGCGGCAGCTCTTTCAAAGCTCAGGTCTATTGCCGCCCTCTGTGCAGCAATAAGTGCATTTACCACTCTGTCTACATTACCTCCGGCGAGATAGTGGGCTTCAAGCTGATTTACAGTAACGCTGAGTCCGGCTTTTCTCGCTTTAATAAGAGGATTGACGATCCTGCTTGGAACAACTCTTCTGAGTCTCATACCCACAAGGGTGAATATTCCTATGTTGACACCTGCAGCCAGTGACGATATCCACAACCCAAGGGGAACAAAACTCAAGAATATTGTCACACCAAGTATTATGACAAACAGGACTACTACATAAAACACTATATCCATTTATATACCTCCAATTTTTTATTTATACTCTCTTTACCACTATTCTGCTGCCTTCTATTTTTATAACCTCAACTTCCATGTCCTTATCAATAAATTCTGCCTCAGACACAGCATCTATTCTTTTTCCGTTGATAAGCACTGTGCCGGCTGACCTCAGAGGAGTTACTACAGTACCGCGCATGCCAAGGTATTTTTCATTGTCTTTTGCGCTTACATATCCTTCCTCATTTTTCTGCTCGGTGTTGAGTATCATTGATTTGATGTAGCGTTTGCCATAACCAAGCTTATATAAGGCAACAACCAATGCTATCGCTATTGCAATAGTGCCGATCAGTATCAGCATGGCCTGGTAAAAGCTCGAGGAAATCATCACAACGCTTATCACCACCAGGATTACACCGCTTATACCGGCCACTCCGAAGCCCGGCATCATTGCTTCCACCAACAGAAGCACCAAGCCTGCAACATAAAGGAATGCAGTAAGCAGACTCCAATCTCCAAACATGTGTTACACCCCCAATTCTTTTATTTTTGCAGCTGCAATTTCTTATTAAGCTATCCTAATTGCAATTATGGATTAACCCCACTCAGCTTTGGGTTTCTTCCCCCTCACTAAGTATAGTATAATAATAACAGTTTTGAACAGTATACACAACAGGAGGACAGGCTTAAACCAACCTGCCCCAGTCTGCCCTTGTATGCTGCACATATCCGAATCAATTTATCTCAATCAATCTCCTTCAATCTCCCGAGATCTAACCCATGCTAAGCATTTCATTATTAGCGCATATTTGAAAAATTAAGCAAAAAACGGAAACCCGAAATTCCGGATTTCCGTTTTTTTTATTTTTGTAAATGCTGTCTTACAATTGAGTTAACCAATTTGCCGTCAGCCCTGCCCTTTACCTTGGGCATTAATGCACTCATAACCTTGCCTAAATCCTGCATGCTCTGAGCACCTACTTCGAAAACTGTATCTGAAACTATTTGGTTGAGTTCTTCCTCGGTAAGCTGCTGCGGCAAATAACCCATCAGTATACCAATTTCCTTCTCTATATTTTCAACCAGGTCGGGTCTGTTGCCTTTCTCAAAGTCAGGTATGGAATCCTTTCTTTGTTTAACTCCTTTGGCAATTACCTCTATAACACCCTCATCATCCAGCTCAATCTTCTTATCCTTTTCAACCTGCAATATAGCGGCTCTCATCATGGTTATTACATTTTTCCTGATGACATCCTTCTCTTTCATTGCAGACTTAAGGTCATCCTGTAATACTTGTTTGAGGGACATTCACATCAACCTTCTTTATTTTGTTTTTCTTTTTCTAGCAGCTTCAGATTTCTTCCTTCTTTTTACACTTGGGCTCTCATAATGCTCTCTTTTCCTAACCTCTGCTAAAACTCCAGCCCTGGCACATTTCTTTTTAAACCTTCTAAGAGCGCTTTCAAGAGATTCATTCTCACCAACTCTGATTTCTGACATCTATTTCCCTCCCTCCGCTGGTAACAATCCTTACAGTATATTACAATACTGTGTTACAAAGTGGGACTAATTCAAATTCGCCTCGGCGAATTTGTGCGCCGATTTTGGTCACTGCAGCAAAACAGTTACCTTTACAAAATCGTGTGCATCCGCCGGAGGCTTTATCATATTCAGCAGGGGATTTTACCTGCTGAATATGATAAAACACTTAGTTAATTATACATTAATTGATTATTTAGTGTCAACAATAGGTTTTTGACTTTCCAATTCTATCCCAGACCGATTTCCAGTTTGCGTCCTCCCAATATATGAAAGTGCAGGTGCGGCACTGCCTGACCGCTGTCCTTTCCAATGTTGGTAACCACACGGTATCCGCTGTCTGCTATTCCCGCTTCTCTTGCCACCCCCGGAATCTTTTCAAATATATATGCTACAAGCTGTGAGTTTTCGGAATTAACAGCTTGAGCAGACTCAATATGCTGCTTGGGTATGATCAATATATGAACTGGAGCAAGTGGGTTGATGTCTTTGAAGGCAATTACCTTATCATCTTGGTAAACCAGGCTGCAAGGTATATCTCCGCTGACTATCTTGCAGAATATACAATCGTTCATTACTTCACCTCCTTAATCCAGTCCCACTTTATGCTACGAAAGCTTCCTTCCCTATGGCGATACAGCTCA
>CAZUGK010000004.1:46165-63677 GCA_964619815.1 uncultured Clostridiaceae bacterium
CCTGCTATACTGCAAAATTTATTGCTCTATTTTCCCTTTTATACAGTCCTTTTTTAATTCCAAAAGTGTTGTTTCGATTATTTTTCCCTTTATATCACTCTGCGATTCAGAGACAACCCTTATGTAGTTATCTGTCAGACCCTCGTAATGAAAGGCATTTTCATCAATTGGCTGCTCATATAAGACTTTCATTTTCTGTCCAATAAAGCTTTTTTTGAATTTTTCTTCATTTTTTTCGGCAATTGAAGCAATGATCTTGCTTCTGGCTTCTTTCACCTGAGGTTTTACCTGGCTCTTATACTTAGCAGCCGGAGTACCTTCCCTGGGTGAATATTTGAAAATATGCATTGAGCTAAAGGATATCTCTTCTACAAAATCAACCGTTTTTTGAAACTCCTCATCAGTTTCTCCGGGAAATCCTACAATCAAATCAGTTGTTATAGCCACTTCAGGAAAGGCTTTCCTTAATTTCCCTACTACTCTTTTGTATTCCTCTGTAGTGTATTTTCTATTCATCCTTTTTAAGGTTTCATCACATCCGCTCTGCAGTGAAAGGTGAAAGTGCCTGCACATCTTCGGCAGGTTTTTGAGCCTCTCTATGAACATATCCGTCATTACATTCGGGTCTACCGAGCTCATGCGGATTCGTTCAATACCATCTACATTATGAACCTTTTCAATTATTTCAATGAGTGATGTATCCCCCAGATCCTTTCCATAAGAAGCCACATGTATTCCTGTCAGCACTACCTCCTTAAAACCGCTCTCAGCAAGTTCCTTTACCTCGTTTATTATGCTTTCAGGTTTCCGGCTTCTTATATGCCCTCTGGCATATGGTATTATACAATATGTGCAATACTGGTCACAGCCCTCCTGTATCTTAAGAAATGCCCGTGTCCTGCTTTTATAGTTCCTGATTGACATTTCTTCGAATTCCCTTACTTCCATTATGTCATTGACCAGATTGAGCTTTTCTTCCTTTTCCATAGCATACTCAACCAGTTCAACAATCCTGTTTCTCTCATTAGTTCCAACTACCAGGCTGACTCCCGGTATCTGCAGCACCTCCTTCGGTGCAATTTGTGAATAGCAGCCTACAACAGCAACAAGGGCTTCAGGATTCTTTTCAAGAGCTCTTCTTATTATCTGCCTGGACTTCCTGTCCCCCATATTTGTAACTGTACAGGTGTTAATTATATATACATCTGCAAATTCTGTATAATCCACAGTCTCGTAGCCTGCGTTTTCAAAGCTTTCTATCATTGCTTCAGTCTCATACTGGTTGACCTTGCAGCCCAGTGTGTAAAATGCTGCTCTTCTCAAAGAACTTCCTCCAAACTTACATCCTAATTCATTTGATCATATTCGTACATTATGCCGGTCAGCACCACGACTCCTGCCGTCTCTGTCCGTAGTATCCTGCTGCCCAACGTTATCGGCACTGCTCCCGCACCTTTTGCCTTATAAATCTCAGAGGGTTCGAAGCCCCCTTCAGGTCCTATAAAAAAGCCTATACTGCGGCCTTTGCCGCTTCTGAGTGCCTCCTTTAAAGCAAGGCTGCCCTCCAGCTCATAGGGAACAATTACAGTATCCAGCTTTGCTGCATCCTTGAGTGCTTCAGCCAAGGTCACAGGCATATCAATTCGGGGAATGACGCCTCTCCCGCTTTGCTTTGCCGCTTCCTCTGCAATTTTGCTCCACCTTTCCACCTTCTTCTTCTCATCCTTTTCGGATTCAAGCTTGACTACAGTCCTTGCCGTGGAGACGGGAACAATCCTGTTAATGCCCATTTCAGTGCACTTTTGAATGATAAGATCCATCTTGGTTGACTTGGGTATACCCTGGTACAATACCACATGGATATCCGGTTCACCCCTGGAAGCTTCCTTATCTATTATAGCCGCTCTTATTGAATGCTTATCCATGCTTTCAATAACAGAGAGATAATCTGTCCCTTCCCCGTCGCAGAGCACTATCCTGTCGCCGGGCTGCAGCCTCAGTACCCTTGATATATGCTGTACATCTTCACCATCAACTATTATGCTGTCTTTTCTGATGTTTTCCCTCTTTACAAAAAACCTATGCATTTTACTTCCCCTCTGCCGCTATAGCACACCATTCTCCAATGGACAGCACCTCAAGCACTTTGAAACCCACTTCCCCGAGCTTTTTAAGTACATCGTCCCTTCTGTCCCTGATAATTCCGGACGATATAAAGATTCCGCCATTATTAAGGAAGTTCATTGCATCGTCACTGAAGGAAATAATTATATCAGCAATTATATTTGCAATTATGACATCAGCCTTTTCTGATACTACATCCAGGAGGTTTCCGCAGCGTACATCCACCTTATTCTTCACCTTGTTCATCTCTGCGTTTTCCCTGCTGATTTTGCAGGAAAGCTCGTCAATATCCACGCAGACAACTCTTTCTGCGTTAAGCTTGGCAGCTGCTATTCCAAGTATTCCGGAACCACAGCCAACATCAAACACCGTACTGCCGTTCTTAACATACTTTTCCAATAGCTTTATGCACATGACCGTTGTCTCGTGAGTACCGGTGCCAAATGCCATCCCCGGGTCCAGCTGCACTATTACATCACCGGCTTCTGCTTCATACTCCTCCCAGGTTGGCTTTATAACCACTCTGTCTCCTACCTTTACAGGCTTGTAATATTTCTTCCACGCATTTGCCCAATCTTCTTCATACACTTCTTTTGCTGTCACAACGCCTTTCCCCTTATTGAGGCCGAACTCCTCAAGCTTCTCAACACGGGATTTTATAGTATCCAGCTTGGCTTCACTGTACCCGTCAAAAGAAAAGTAACCTTTTACTCTGGTATCCTCTCCCAGTAGTTTTACCAAATCCTCTTCTACATAATCCCAGCTTTTTTCATCCTTGTTCATTGCCCTAAAATCATTTGGGTCCTCTATGAGCACTCCGGTTGCTCCCTCATCATACAGCAGCTCTGATACTGCATCCGATGCTTCTGTAGTTGTTATAACCTGCAGCTCTATGTATTTCATTAAAAATTCATCCTTTCACTTTAAAGGTATGCCCAGCTTGTTTACTGGTTACACTAGTTTCATAAATAATTTGAGGGTTTACTTTCTTCATTATATATAATCAGATAAAAATTTACAATATATGCACGACATGCAAATCTGCCCCCTTTACAGCCCTTATATTTTCTACTATGCTAAATATATTAATTCAGGTGGAAGAGAGTATCGGAACTGCCTTCAGTGATGTTGAAAGCTTCGCACAAAACTGCAGGTTTTCTGACTGCACACATACCACCGAGCCCTGGTGCGCAGTGGAACAAGCCATTGCAAGCGGCAGCCTGAGTGAAGCGAGATATAGAAACTATATCAAGCTGAAAAAGGAAGCTGAATTCATAGAAAAGGAAATAGCAGAAGCCCGGCATCGCCGGGCTTCTGCTATTTAAATGCATCTTTTACCTTGTTGAAGAAGGATTTTCCCTGTTCCTCCATATTGTCTCCGCTTATCTCGGAAAATTTCTTCAAAAGCTCCTTCTGCTGCTCAGTGAGCTTCTTAGGCACACTTACCTTGACTGTAAAGTAAAGGTCACCCCTCATCTTGTTCTTCAGACTGGGTATGCCCTTGTTCTTGACTCTGAAAGTAGTCCCGGTCTGAGTGCCTTCCGGTATTGTGTACTTCATCTTGCCGTCAAGTGTAGGGATATCCAGCTCATCTCCCAAGGCTGCCTGGGTAAAGGAAATCGGAACTTCACTGTACAGGTTGATTCCCTCTCTCTTAAACAGCTTATGAGGCTTTACTCTCATGTAAATATATAAATCTCCGTTGGGTCCGCCTTTTAATCCTGGTTCCCCTTCGCCTCTGAGCGGCATTACAGAGCCGGTATCAACACCTGCAGGGATATCCAGGGTAATCTTTCTGCTCTTTCTTATACTTCCCCTGCCCATACACTGAGGGCACGGCTCCTTTATGACTTTGCCTTCTCCATGGCATTCTTCGCAAGGCCTTACATTCATTACTCTTCCGAAAACAGTGTTCTGTGAAAATCTGATTTCACCGCTGCCTCCGCAGGCCTTACAGGTCTCTGGATGGGTCCCAGGCTTTGCTCCTGAACCCTTGCAATCCGGGCAATTTTCATTCCTTGCTATATGGATATCCTTTTTTACTCCAAAGGCCGCCTCCTCAAATTCCAACTCCAGCTCATACTTAAGGTCTGCACCCTTCTGAGGACCAGATTTTTTTCTTGTACTGCCTCCAAAGGCGCTGCCGGCCCCGCCAAAGAACATGTCAAATAAATCTTCAAAGCCTCCGGTGCCTCCGGTACCGCCGAAGCCGCCCCCGAAACCTCCAAAGCCACCGCCGGCTCCGCCGAAGCCATTAGGATCAACTCCTGCATGTCCGAATTGGTCATATTTCGCTTTCTTATCTTTATCACTCAGTACTTCATATGCTTCATTGACTTCTTTGAATTTAGCTTCTGCGCTCTTGTCACCCTGGTTCATATCAGGATGGTATTTCTTTGCAAGCTGTCTGTATGCCTTTTTTATTTCTTCTTCAGAAGCGTTTTTACTCACACCTAATACTTCATAATAATCTCTTTTTGCCGCCATCTTTTCACCACCTTCATATAAACCAGTATGTCGGCTCGTGGCTCGTGGCACGTGGCACGTGCTTAGGATAAAGCCTCGAAGCCTGTACGGGTGATCCATGTATCGCCCCTACTCCCCGAAACCTCGTAACCCCGGAACCTCGTAACCCGTCTTTCATAACTAAGCAGGAAACTTGTAAAAAGTATCCTGCTTAGCATTTAGTATTATATCACTTATTACTTGTCATCTTCAACCTTATAATCAGCATCTACGGTATTGTCATCGTGCGGTGCTGCTCCTCCGGGTCCAGGCTGGCCTGCGTTAGCCTGATATATTTTTGAGGATATGTCGTAGAATACCTTTGTGAGCTCCTCGGTAGCAGCTTTTATACGCTCTGTATCCGTACCCTTCAAGGCTTCCTTCACATTGTTCAATTCAGTTTCAATCCTTGCTCTGTCTTCGCTGCCGAGCTTACCCTCCAGGTCTTTCAGGTTCTTTTCAGTCTGGTATACCAGACTGTCCGCCTGATTTCTTACCTCTACTTCTTCTTTTCTCTTCTTGTCTTCTGCAGCAAACTTTTCTGCTTCCTTAACAGCATTGTTGATATCATCATCAGAAAGGTTTGTGCTTGCTGTAATTGTTACCTTCTGCTCGTTGCCTGTACCCAGATCCTTTGCTGATACATGTACAATACCGTTTGCATCTATATCAAAAGTTACTTCTATCTGTGGAACCCCTCTTGGTGCCGGGGGTATTCCGCTAAGCTGGAATCTTCCCAAGGTTTTGTTATATGCGGCCATTTCCCTCTCGCCCTGAAGTACATGAATTTCAACACTGTTTTGTCCGTCAGCAGCCGTGGAGAATATCTGGCTCTTCTTTGTAGGAATGGTTGTATTTCTTTCTATAAGCTTTGTGAATACACCACCCAGGGTTTCTATACCAAGTGAAAGAGGAGTAACATCGAGAAGCAATACATCCTTAACTTCTCCTGTCAAAACTGCCGCCTGAATTGCTGCACCTACAGCTACACATTCATCCGGATTTACTCCCTTGTAAGGTTCTTTTCCTGTGAGCTTCTTAACTGCTTCCTGAACAGCCGGTATTCTGGTTGATCCGCCTACAAGTATTACCTTGCTCAACTTGTCAGTTGTAAGTCCTGCATCTGCAAGAGCCTTTCTTGAAGGTTCCATTGTCATTTCAACCAGGTCATGGGTAAGTTCATCGAACTTAGCTCTTGTAAGAGTTATATCAAGGTGCTTCGGTCCGCTTGCATCAGCTGTTATGAACGGAAGATTTATATTTGTCTGAAGCACTCCGGAAAGCTCTATCTTTGCTTTTTCTGCTGCTTCCTTGAGTCTCTGCATAGCCATCCTGTCGTTTTTGAGATCTATCCCGTTTTCCCTCTTGAACTCGTCTGCAAGATAATTTATAACTCTCTGGTCGAAGTCGTCACCACCGAGCCTGCCGTTTCCGTTTGTAGCAAGCACTTCGAAAACTCCGTCACCCAATTCAAGTATTGATACGTCGAAGGTTCCTCCACCCAGGTCAAATACGAGTATCTTCTGGTTTTCTTCCTTATCAAGCCCGTAAGCCAAAGACGCTGCTGTCGGCTCGTTTATTATTCTCAATACTTCAAGGCCTGCTATCTTGCCTGCATCCTTTGTTGCCTGTCTCTGACTGTCACTGAAATATGCCGGTACAGTTATAACTGCCTGAGTAACCTTCTCGCCGAGATATGCTTCTGCATCCTGTTTCAGCTTTGTAAGAATCATTGCAGATATTTCCTGGGGCGTGTAGCTCTTATCGTCAATAGTAACCTTATGGTTGGTTCCCATTTCTCTTTTTATGGATATTACAGTTCTGTCCGGATTTGTAACTGCCTGTCTTTTTGCGACCTGACCAACAAGTCTCTCTCCTGTTTTTGAAAATCCTACAACAGAAGGTGTGGTTCTCCCACCTTCAGCATTAGGGATAACTACCGGCTCTCCGCCTTCCATAACAGCAACACAAGAGTTCGTAGTTCCTAAGTCAATACCTATTACCTTTGCCATTTAAAGTTTTCCTCCCTTAATAATTTAGTCGATTATTGCCTTACCGACACCTTTACAAGTGTTGGTCTGATTACTTTGTTTCCGAGAACGTATCCCTTCTGGAATACTTCCTTAACTTTGTTCTCATCTTCGTCCTCACCCGGGACTTGCATTACTGCATGATGAATATTAGGATCGAAGTCCTTCTCCAAGGCTTCAATTTCTTTGACACCGTTTCTTTCAAGAACATCAACAAGCTGTTTGCAGACCATTTCCACCCCGGTTATATACTTTTCATCCAACTGGTCATTTCTGAATGCTGCTGCAGCCCTTTCAATGTTGTCTACCACAGGCAGCAGCTGCCCAACTATTGTCTCGAGGGCATTTGCATACATGTCTTCCCTTTCCTTTGTCACTCTCTTTTTATAGTTGTCAAAGTCTGCTTGCATCCTAAGCAGTCTGTTGTAATTATCCTCAGCCTGCTTCTTAAGCTCTTCAACCTCTTTGCTTACATCCTCTTCGGTTTGTATAGAAGCTGCCTCCTCTTTGGCTGTTTCATCATGGGCCTCCTTTTCCTGTGCCATCTCTTCGGAAGCTTCCTCATCAGTATTTTTTAGCTGTGCTGCTTCCTCTTCCATGTTCTTTTTATGCTTCATTAATCTGACCACCTTTAAGCTTTATATATTTTTCACCTTTTAAGAATTTTTGTCAGCATGTCGCTGAGATTGCTAGTCATGCACTCAACAACTGATATGGCTTTGGAATACTCCATTCTTGTGGGTCCGATTATTCCAACCGAGCCAATAGTCTTGCCGTTTATCTGGTAGGTTGCTGTTATAAGGCTGCAGTCCCTGAACTGTTCCAGCTCGTTTTCACTGCCTATGCTTACATTGACGTCTCCTTTGACATCATTCAGCACCTTGAACAATAGATCTTTTTCCTCCATTATATTGAGGAAGCTTCTTGCTTTGTTTATGTCACTGTATTCAGGCAGGTTCAGTATGTTGGACACACCATCCCTGTATACTTCAGCATTATCAGAATAAATCAACGTCTGCAAAAGCTCCGGAACTATCTGCTCTATAATTTCCCCATGTCCAAGGGAATTATTTAGCATGTATTCAACTTCAAGGTTGTTTATATCTTCAATGCCGAGTCCTGCAAGCTTGTCATTAAGCATGCCGGTTATCCTTATAAGTGCATCCGGCTGCACATCCTGCTTCAGTCTTAGAACACTATTCTTTACTATCCCTGCATCAGTTATAATAACTGCCAGAATTGTAGCACTGTCTATTCTGATGAGTTGTACTTGCTTGACGCTGGTCCTGCGAAACTGGGGTGCCATTACTATGGATGTATACTGAGTCATCTTTGAAAGCATCTTTGATGCATGCATTATGAGCTTATCTATTTCACCCAGGGTATCAAGGAACTCCTTCTCTATCATTTTACGCTGAGCATCATTTAATGTTTTCTGTCTCATAATCTTATCTACGTATAATCTGTAGCCTTTGTCTGACGGAACCCTGCCTGCAGAAGTATGCGGCTGCTCTATATAGCCCATATCCTCAAGATCGGCCATTTCATTTCTAATAGTCGCCGGACTTGTCCCCGGCAGGTACTTTTTTGATATTGTCCTTGAACCGACAGGCTCTGCAGTGTTTATATAATCTTCAATTATTGCCTGCAAAATTAGTCTTTTTCTATCTCCCATATCCATCCATTTCACCACCTTTGTTAGCACTCTATCTCATTGAGTGCTAATTCTGTCTTTAAAATATCACTGGTAAATATTTTTGTCAATAGGTTTTACAAAAAAATCCGCTTTCGCAGATTTTTTTCATTCTTACAAAAATAATATTCTTGGGCTTCAAATAAATTCAATGAAAACTGAATTTGATAAATCTCTTCCTTTATCAGTCAGCTTCAATTTTTCGGCTTCCGTAAAAATAAGCCCTTGAGCTGTAAGCTTTTTCAATGCACTGCCATACCTGTCCCGGAAATTAACTCCGTACTTTCTCTCAAAATCCGTCAGGTCCAGTCCTTCATTAAGTCTAAGTGCCAGAAATATCGTTTCCCACATATCCTCATCCCGGGATAACTCTTCAAACCCCTCCACAGGCAGCTTTCCTTGCAGCATAATGCTCCTGTAAAGGTCCAGGTCCTTATAATTCCAGAACCTTCTGCCATCCAGCTTTGAGTGGCTCCCTGCTCCGACTCCAAGATATTCCTCATTCCACCAATATACGAGATTATGCCTGCATTCCATATTCTTTCTTGCAAAATTGGAAATCTCGTATTGATGATATCCATTCTTATTCAATATATCTATCGCCGCTTTGTACATATCCCTGTCCAGATCTTCATCAGGCAGCTGCACCTTGCCCTTCTCATACATTTCAAAAAGTCCGGTGCCTTCCTCAAGCTTGAGACTATAGCAGGAAATGTGCTCCGCACCCAAGCTGCAGACCTGCTTGACCGTTTCTTCCCACATCTGCAATGTCTGTTTGGGAAGTGCAAACATCAAATCAACATTAATATTATCAAAGCCTGCTTTTCTTGCATTATTATAAGCCTGTAAAAAATCCTCACGATTATGAATTCTTCCAATACCTTTCAGCAGTTCTTCCTGCCAGGCCTGCAATCCTATGCTCAGCCTGTTTATTCCCAGGCCTCTATAGTATTTGAGGCTTTCTAAGGTCACCGTACCGGGATTGGATTCCATGCTTACCTCTGCACCTGCTTTTAAATGAGGTGCCAGCTTTTCCATAATAGCACCAATCAAAAAACAATTAATAACGGTGGGGGTCCCCCCACCGATAAAAACAGTTTTATATATAAAATTGTATTTTTCCTGATATGCAGAAAGCTCGGCAATAAGTGCAGAGACATAATCTGCCGCATCTCCTTCCCTGCATGCATAGGAGTTGAAATCACAATACAGGCATTTGCTCCTGCAGAAGGGTATATGAATATACAACCCGACTTCTTTCATTATTTTATCCTTTTCTAAATTTTAATCGTCAAGCTTCAAGACCGACATAAAGGCTTCCTGCGGCAGTTCAACGCTTCCTACCTGCCTCATTCTCTTCTTGCCTTCCTTCTGCTTTTCCAAAAGCTTCTTCTTTCTGGTTATATCCCCGCCATAACACTTTGCGAGCACGTCCTTGCGCATTGCCTTTACTGTCTCCCTGGCAATAATCTTTGTCCCGATGGCTGCCTGTATGGGAATCTCGAACATCTGCCTGGGGATTACCTCCTTGAGCTTTTCAGCCATCGATCTTCCACGGGCGTACGCCTTGTCTTTATGCACTATAAAGGAAAGCGCGTCAACGTTCTCGCCGTTCAGCAGTATATCCAGCTTGACGAGCTCTGACTTTTCATAGCCCTTAAGCTCATAGTCAAAAGAAGCATAACCCTTGGTCCTGGACTTCAATGCGTCAAAGAAGTCATATATTATCTCATTTAAAGGCAACTCATAATGCAGTATCGCTCTTTTCTCCTCCATATACTGCATGTTCTTGAAGGTGCCCCTGCGGTTCTGGCAAAGCTCCATAATCGCACCTACGTATTCTGTCGGGGTCATTATTGTCGCCTTTACTATAGGCTCCTCCATAAACTCTATTTCCGTTGGAGTAGGCATATTCGTAGGGTTGGATACCTCAAGCACCTCACCGTTTGTCTTTGTAATATGATATATTACACTGGGAGCTGTAGTTACAAGATTTAGATTGTATTCCCTCTCCAATCTCTCCTGTATTATTTCCATGTGCAGCAATCCCAGGAAGCCGCATCTGAAGCCAAAGCCAAGAGCCACCGAAGTCTCCGGTTCAAAAAGCAGGGCTGCATCATTGAGCTGCAGCTTCTCAAGAGCATCTCTCAAATTGTCATAATCAGCTCCATCTGCCGGATAAATACCGCAGTAAACCATGGATGTAACCTTTCTGTAACCCGGAAGAGGCTCCTTACATGGATTGTCTGCGTCAGTTATGGTATCACCGACATGTATGTCCTTTACATTCTTTATGCTTGCTGTCACATAGCCGACATCTCCAGCCATAAGAATACCGGTAGGGTTCAAATACGGCTTCAGTGTTCCTACCTCCACCACTTCATACTCTTTTCCGTTTGACATCATGCGCATCTTCATGCCTGGCTTAAGGGTACCGTCTTTTACTCTTATATAAGCTATTACCCCTCTATAGCTGTCATAGAAGGAATCGAAAATCAAAGCTTTAAGCGGCTTCTCCTCATCGCCGTCCGGGTGCGGTATAAACTTCACTATTCCTTCAAGCACTTCTTCAATATTCAAGCCTTCCTTGGCAGAAATCAATGCCGCATTGGATGCATCGAGTCCTATCACGTCCTCAATTTCCTTTTTTACTGACTCCGGATCTGCGCTGGGCAGGTCAATCTTGTTAATTACCGGATACAGCTCCAGATTGTTGTCCAGGGCGAGGTATACATTTGCAAGAGTCTGAGCTTCTATACCCTGGGTAGCGTCAACCACAAGCACAGCTCCCTCGCAGGCTGCAAGACTTCTTGATACCTCATACGTGAAATCCACGTGTCCGGGAGTATCAATAAGGTTTAATATATATTCCTCACCATCCTGTGCTTTATAGACCAGTTTGACGGACTGAAGCTTTATAGTAATTCCTCTCTCCCGTTCAAGGTCCATGTTGTCCAGTACCTGTTCCTCCATTTCCCTGGCGGTAAGAACTCCGGTTTTTTCTATAAGCCTGTCGGCCAAAGTTGATTTACCATGATCTATGTGTGCTATTATACAAAAATTCCTTATATGTTTTTGCCTGTCACTTGCCATCTACGGCTTTCCTCCTTTGTGTTGCAAAACCTATATTTAATGAACGTTTATGCTTTTTCATTTAATCCTAATATAAAATTATAACATATTAATTTTTAACAGGAAATATATTTATCAAAAACACAAGGAGCATAATGCACGGATGCAGTACACTCCCGATCAGCAATCTATAATATGAGAAGTTGGAATCATTTTTCAAACTTGGCCGTGATGGCTCCAACTATGTTTTCATAACACTTTTTGGAATTGCGGATAACATTGTCAGTTACCCTGATAACCGGTTCAACGTTTATCATGAACTTTTCACCTGCGATATCAAGTCTTAACATGCTGTCCTTCTGCAGAGACACTGCCATCGCATACTTGTCATCATTGCACATAATCATTCTTCTGGTTGACATATCTGTAGCTCTTATGAAGAAAGCCAGCAGAGCAAGACAGAATAATATTGCAAGGACCTGCTTAAGTCTTTGCATTAATTCTGTACTCCTCTGTTTCTTTTGATCAGTTCTCTTTTCCATTTTTCATCTATTCCTCAAGGTCTTTCATTACTTCCCCCAGAACATTGCCAAACAATTCTGCGGAATACCGGGCCTCTTCAGCAGTGTTGAGCATGCACCCGATTTCCACCAGCATGGAGTGATTGCTGAAATACTGATTGTACTTGCCTCTGCTCTTTACATCAATTTTCATGAACAATCCAGGATATAGTTTATCCATTTTTTTCTTCAGATATACTGCAAATTTCTCCAGCTCCGCATAGTTCGGATTTCCTTTGGCTATTACCAGCATAATCCTGGCTGCGCTTTTTTTATTAATAGTTGCTGTATATTCAGCTTTCTTAGCCTTTTTTTCGGCTTCAGTCTTAACATCAAAGGCATCTCTATGTAAATCCAGTACCACCTTTATTGATGAATATTTGTTCAGATTGTTTCTGACTGTTACCAATGAGTTTGCATAAGAATATGCATATGACTGCTTATCATGGTAGGTCTTGTCATGCACTACCTTGTACTTGTATTTGTCCTGCAGCTGTTTTGCCAGTGTGTTTCCTATACCTATAACATTGTATTTTTCATTAAGGGTATGATAGTTGCCTTCGGTACTGGGCATATAGCTCTCCATTGCATGAGAATGGTATACAAGTACCTGTGGAGCCTTTTTATTTATTTCTATCTTTCCCGGCAGCCCGACAGTTTCTTCGGCAATCTGTGATGTTTGAGCTGCAGCAGGGGCCAAAGGCTGCTGCGCAGGCACCTGTCCCTCAGCGTTATATTCATCTTCCTCGCTGAAATATATCGCCCCTTCAGGTGCATCTTCAAAATTTGTAACATTAGGAGCTGCCGTATTGCCTGCCGGTTCACTTCCGCTATTCCCCGCATAAGCAAAGGCAGAAGGATCATACTGGCTGAAAGCTGTGAAGGCTACATTTAGGTAAGTAAGAGGATTGCTGATATCAGTATGAAGCCCATCGGTCATACTGCTTGTCGCAGAGGCAAGAAGCCCCGGCATAGGGCAGCCGTAATCTCTTTCATAACTCACTTTAGCGCTGGTTAACACAGTGTTCAGCAGCTGTATTGTAAAATTATTGGAATATTCCTCAAGCTTAAGCCTTTTTTCAATATCATAATTAAAAACCTCAACAGCATCGGTTGAATCGCTGGCAGCAGGGTCCATTTCACTTCTATCCGCACCGGCGTAAGTGTCAGGACTATATAGCCATTTGAAAAAGAAAAACAATACCAGGACTATTAATATGGCAAAAAGAACAGACAACCATTTCTTGTTCAACCAATACACCTCTTTTCTTCCGTACCTTTGAAAGCTGGTCACGGAACAAATAAGTTTGCCTGTATAAACTTATATGCCATGCTTGGAATATATATGAATAAAAAACTCGAGAGTTTAGCTCTCGAGTTTTATTCATGTTACCCATCCCCCGGAACCTCGGAACCTCGGAACCTCGCGACCCGCCTCTAGTTTAAATATCTGTCCATGTCCTCAGGGCCTATGCTTGGGTGCAATGCAATATTGAGTCCATTGGCTATCACTATTGCTATGTCATCAATCAACCTGTCAATTTCCTTGGGTGTGACCATCAGATTTCCTACAAATGGTGTAATTACTTCATTAATAAGTTTATATTTTTCTGTCTTATCCATCTCCTTCAGCATGTTGTAGAATTCTCCACCTTTAGAAGATCCATTTATAAGCGAATCCACCACCATGTCTATAGTGTCGCTGGCCATTGTAGCTGCATCTACTACAGTAGGTACTCCGATGGCAATTACAGGCACGCCCATACTTTCCTTGCTCAGCTCCTTCCTGTTGTTCCCGACACCGGAGCCCGGATTAATACCTGTATCTGCAATCTGTATGGTAGTGCTTATCCTCTCCATTTTTCTGGAGGCTAAAGCATCAATGGCTATTACAAGGTCAGGTTTTACCCTGTCCACTATGCCCCGGATAATTTCACTGGTTTCGATACCTGTGATTCCCAATACCCCTGGGGCTACTGCACAAACCGATCTTACACCTTCGTCAATCTGATCCGGTACATATTCCTTGATGTGACGCGTAACCAGCAGATGATCCACTACTCTCGGACCAAGTGCATCCGGGGTGACATTCCAGTTCCCCAGCCCTACTACCATTATCACTGATTGATCATTCAGATTCACTATTCTCGCTACCTCTTGCGCAAGCAATTTTCCTGTTTCGTCCTGAAGATCCTTATCATTTTCTCTGAGCTTCGGAACTTCGATAGTGATGTAATTGCCTTTGGGTTTTCCGATTAAACGTGCGCCAACCTCTTCAACTACTTTAACCCTTGTGATTGTGTAATCTTCCTTCTTGTCCACATCCACTTCAACTCCGGGGATATCTTCCCGATTCTCCTGCTTGTTGTAAAATTCCCTTGCTTCAATTGCTAAGTCCGTTCTTATTTTTGCCACGGTATTCCCTCCAAAAATCCATATAATATATTTCAATATCTGAGCTTTATGTCTTAATAATTCAAAGTTTGCACTTTACCTGTTGTTTTTATACAAGAAGAGTTTTTTACATATACTTAAGCCAAAACTGGGTACACTTAGATATATAAATCGCACAGAGAAGATTATATCGAATAGTTGCGATTTATAACACCAATGAAAATGTTTTGCACATTTCGAATTCTGTGAAAAGTGTTATGCGCAAAACATACTACTATATTCGATTTATTATACTTGCATTTTTTTGGTTAATATGATAGAATACCATTTGTTAATTGAATTTTGAAGGAGGTGAAGGGTTTGGCAAATATCAAATCAGCTTTAAAAAGAATAAAGATAACAAAATTCAAGACAAGAAGAAATAAAATAATTGTTTCCTCCTTGAAAACTTCAATAAGAAGGTTTGAAGATTCTGTAAAAGCAGGAAATATGAACGAAGCTAAGGAGCAGTACAAGAAAGTTGCTAGTCTTATTGACAAAGCAGTTTCTAAGGGTACTCTCCATAAGAATACAGCAGCAAGGAAGAAATCCAGATTATCAAAGAAGATAAAAGCTATAGCTTAATAGCCAGACAGCAAAATTAAACCCTGATTACTCAGGGTTTTTTATTTTTTGTGTTTTACTCAAATAAGCCTACAAGCAGCATTTCCATTGCCAGCCGTTCTCCCATCTTACCTGACTTAATGCTAAGCTCTGCATCCAGGCACTTTCTGTAAGCGGACTGGAGAATCTGCCTTTTAATTGTGGAACTGTATTTAATGCAAAGCTTTACTGTATACTCGTGAAGCTTCAACTTCTCAGATATGCTTCTGGCATCATATCTCTTGCTGTAAAGCTCTGCTACCTCAATCATACTCTTTATCTGTTTTGAAAGCAGTGCCAGTATTCCAAAGCTGTTTTCGCCCTCCAGGAGCATATCGGCATACAATCTCAGGCTGCTGTCAACATTCTTCTCAGAGCACGCATTAATAAGCTTGAATATATCATTTTCAATATTCCGCGGAACAACTGCCTCTATATGGGTCATCTGGACATCTGCTGAACTGCCCATAAAGCCTGCCAGCTTTTTTATTTCATTTTCCACATCGTACATGGTTTTGCTAGAATTCTTATCCAGGTAGCCAATACTATTTATGAAATGGTCCAGCTCCCTGGGGCCAATATTTTTCCCGCTCCTGCCAAGACCTTTCTTTATCCATTGGGCAAGCTCAGCTCTGTCTATCCTTTCAAACTCATATACCGCTCCATGCTTTTTCAATTCATCAAGCAGCTTTTTTCTTCTTTTATTGATGCTTCCATAGGAAACAAATAACAGGCATGTGGTATCATCAATGTTTTGTACCACATCAATAAAGGGCTGAATATCTTTTCCTGAAGCAGCATTTTTCTCGCCCTCATCCTCGTCCTTGCTCTCTCCCTTGCCCTTCAGTACTCCCAAATCCCTGACCACGACCAACCTTTTATCCGAACCAAAGGGGAAGGTCTCGCAGGCAACTGAAAGCTCAGAAGCCTCTAGCTTCTCTCCTTCCAGCTGTGTATAGTTTAGCTCGGGAAAGGAGGTCACCACTTCATTTTTCAGCGCTTCCCAGCCTTTATCTATAAGGTATGTCTCACTGCCGTAAATGAGGTATACCGGTTTGATGCTGTTGCTCTTAATATCGTTCATAAGCTGCCTGTAGCTCATAAGTTAATCACCATGCCAATCTAACAATCTTTATTTGATTATAATATATAGCTTGGGCAGTGAGCAAGGGATATATGGTATTAGGTTTTGAGATTTCGGAGAAAGGGTAAAACTCTATTTTCCCCATAAATAAATACCTCCAGAATGGACTATTTTCCATTCTGGAGGTATCCCATATACAAATATTAAATGCTACTTATCCTTAGTGTAAATGGAAGATGCAGCCTCTTTTATTCTGTCAACGAGATCGTTTTTTGGCAATATGCATAGGTCTACTGAGATTTTTGCAACATATCATCAATCTTATTTATTAAATATTTCCTTGTATTTCTCATCTTTAAATTCAATAACAATATTATCTTCTATTTCTTTTATTCTTTCATTAAGATAATCTTTATACTGTGTAGATGTTTCTTTTGTATGAATTTTAACTTCTGGAAGTATTCCCTGCTCAATAGCTTCATCTGCAATACTTTCTTTTAACTTCTCTATTGAAAGATACCGCTGAGTTTCAATAACATGATATTCTGTCCAGTATTGATCTTCTGTTAATCCAAGTGCCTTGATATAGTTGTTCATGTTTTCCAGCGCTTTTTCATCTTGTTGAACCATATCTCTTTCCTGCAACGAAGCTTCAAGAGCTTCCTCCATTGTAAGAGTTAACCCCTTCTCTTCAGCCATTTTGTATAGAACTTTGTTTTTTGCAAGATTCTTAATTACATCCTTATAAGCATCTTTTTCATCAAGTTTAAATACTACCATTGATAGGTTTTTCTTGAGTTCAATTTCTCCCTTATAGAGGCTTATCCCATTTGCAGTAGCTATTTCTGTTTTGTCATCTTGTTCTATCTGACTTTCTTTTATAATATTAGCAGCCTTCAATACGTCATCTATATCAACAACGTTATTGCCTCTTAAAGCGCTAACACTAAATAATGATAAAACAATACTTAAAGCTATAATAAAGAGAATAACTTTATTTTTCCACATAATAATATACCTCCTAAAAGTCCTCTGACAGTGTATTTGACCAGCTTCCTATAGCAGCAAAATCCGCATTCTGAAATGCTAAGCTTACAGTTACATTTCCTTGTTTAGAAATTGGTACACCAGTACCCGCTGCAATTCCACCAAATATATATAAATGTATTGGTGATGGTAGTACATAATCACGGTTTATAGAATCTAAATCATAATATGTTCGCAGCTTTGTAGAATCCGCATAAATAGTAAGGGCGGTCATAAAATAGTCACCCACACCAATATCATAGTTAGGACTATTAATATACGCTATTACGTCGTGTTCACTAATTGTTTTGCTAGTTGAATTTGTAACTAGTGGTTTGACTACGATATAATACAAAAATTACTTTTGGTAAAGGATAGTTTA